>JBFFNY010000165.1:0-4753 GCA_041562955.1 Desulfurivibrionaceae bacterium
GGCATACCCAACGGCAGACAACCGACCGGGCGGAATATTAAACTTTTCGCTGAGATATTCAACCACCCCGACAGATCTGGCGGCTGACAAGCTCCAGTTCGACTTAAACGAACTATGACCTTTTTTAAGAGGAATATTATCGGTATGCCCGCCTATCTCTGCCTGAAGATCACCTTTTTGCAAAACCAGACCAATCTTATCAAGTAATTTCATGAAATCTTTTTTTATGACGGCACGGCCGGAATCAAAGGCCACGTGATCTTTAATCCGGAGAATTAACCCTTCTGGAGAATATTCAGTTTCAATCGATCCATCAGCCGTCTCTTCAGAAAAATACTTCGCCACCTGCATTTGAACCTGCAGGGGGACCGAAGTAAAACTGGGCGAGACCATCTCATCCCCTTTCCGCAGACTCGCATCATCAGGAATCGTATCCCGCTGAACCCCAAAGGCATCCTTCATGGATCCGGCCACCTGCTTATACTTTGCAGCATCCATGGTTGCAAAGGAGAGAAGGAGGACGAAAAAACACATGAGCAAGCTCATCAGATCAGCAAACGTACACATCCACACTGGCGCACCTGGTGGACATTCAGGACATTTTTCTTCGTCATCGGCCATGGACTATTGCTCCTCACCGGCTCCACGCATATTCGGTGGCAGAAAGGTCTCAAGAAACTCTTCCATGACGCGAGGGTTGAGCCCTTTGAGAATACCGAGTACCCCCTCAATAATCAGACGACGATTCCGTTCTTCCTGCTGACTGCGGAGGGCAAGTTTATCCGCAATGGGAAGAAAGATAAGATTGGCAAGCACCGCACCGTAGAGCGTCGTAAGCAGACAAACTGCCATGGAAGGACCAATGGAGGCGGGATCATCCATATTCGCCAGCATCTGCACCAAGCCGACAAGGGTCCCGATCATACCAAAGGCCGGAGCGGCATCACCCATGGAGCCAAAAATAGAGCGCCCTGTGTCATGGCGTTCCACAGTAAGGCGCACTTCCTTTTTCAACACCTCTTCGATAAAATCCGCCTCATGCCCATCCACACAATACATGATTGATTTTTTAAGAAAGTCATCTTCGATCGGTTGTTGCTCAAGGACAATCAAGCCATTCTTACGGGCGATATTGGCAAGGTTAACGATCTCCTGAATGACCACTGCAGGATTGGACGTTTTCGTAAAAAAGGCATTCATAACGACCTTTGTCGCATTTATCACATCATTTAACCCAAAACGAATCATGAGTGTTGCAAGGGTCCCCCCCCCAACGATCATAACCGATGGTATATTGATAAACAGAACAATTGATCCGCCAAGAAGAATTGACACCATCAAGAGTACTGACCCTAGCGCCAAACCGATAACGGTGGCTAAATCCATGCGAGTTCCCTCTCCAAATGCTTTATGAGCTTCTGAAACTTATTACATCAACAATACAAATCAATCTACTCTGTAAAAATATCCTTAGGATCAAGTTTCAGCGAAAAACTATATGTTGCATCGGGGTAAACCCCGTCTTTCACATCTTTATTAAAATCAGCCACGGCATTCTTGATATCAGGAGCCAGACTTGCATATTGCTTGACAAAACTTGGAATAAATTTTTCAAACATCCCAAGAAGGTCATGGGTCACAAGGACCTGCCCGTCACAATGAACACCACCGCCGATACCAATAGTCGGAATTGAAATTGCGTCCGTGATATACCTAGCAACACCATCAGGAATGCATTCCAGAACCAGACAGAATGCTCCAGCCTCTTCCAACCCCTTCGCTTCGCACAATAATCTACGAGCTGAATCGGCATCTTTGCCCTGAACCTTTAATCCTCCAAGTTTCCCTGCCGTTTGTGGTGTCAGGCCAATATGACCGACAACAGGCATACCCGCGTCAACAATGGCACGAGTCACCCCACACGCCTCAAGACCACCCTCCAGTTTCACGGCATCGCAACCCGCCTCTTTGAAAAAGCGCCCAGCGTTGGCAATGGCATCAGCGTGCGAAATCTGATAGGACAGAAAGGGCATATCACCAACAAGAAGGGTATTTGGAGCACCACGACGTACAGCCGAGGCATGATGAATCATTTCAGCCATGGTTACAGGAACCGTTGAATCATAACCAAGGACAACCATCCCCAGGGAATCCCCCACCAAGAGCATATCCACGCCAGCAGATTCAAGCATACGCCCAAAGGCTGCGTCATAGGCCGTCAGCATGGTTATTTTTTCATCACCTTTCATGGCAACGATATCCGGAGGAGTAAGTTTCATCTTCTGCATATTATCACACCTTTATTTTAGAACACAAGTTCCCTAAATTTCTTAATATCTTACGGTTTGTTGTCACATAAATAAACGAGTTTTGCCGACAACAAAGTCTCATCATAAAAAAAGGCCTATAACAACCTGAATCAGGACATTATAGGCCACCATTCAATAGTGCATAAAGGACATTATATCACTTATCAACACCTGCGCTAAACTCAACACCCCGGCCAAAATGACTATAGGCGTTCAGCGTTGCCACCCGGCCACGGGGAGTCCGTGCTAAAAAACCACATTGAATCAAATACGGTTCATAGACATCTTCAAGGGTCGTGCGTTCTTCACATACGGCTGTAGCCAACGTATCCAAACCTATCGGCCCACCTTGAAATTTATCAATAAGGGTCAGAAGAATTCGTCTATCCATTTCATCAAGCCCTATCGGATCAACATCCAACATATGCAAAGCCTGATCAGCTATCGCTTTGGATATAATACCATCCCCCTTTACTTCGGCAAAATCGCGAACCCGCTTGAGAAGACGATTCGCGATACGCGGTGTACCACGACTTCGCCGACCCATTTCCAAAGCACCGTCAGCATTCATGGGTACATTCAAAACCATGGCTGAACGCGTTATAATCTCAACCAACTCCTCCGGTTGATAAAACTCAAGCCGCAAAACAACCCCAAACCGATCCCGAAGTGGTGGCGTCAGCAAGCCAATACGGGTGGTGGCTCCGACCAGGGTGAACCGGGGTAAATCCATTTTTACCGACCGGGCACCAGGCCCCTGACCAATAACAAGGTCAAGCTGATAATCTTCCATGGCCGGATACAGAATTTCCTCAACAACATGATTTAATCGATGAATCTCATCAATAAAAAGAATATCCCCCTCCTGCAGCGAGGTTAGAATAGCAGCAAGATCACCTGGCCGTTCAATTACAGGACCTGAGGTGACCTTAATCGCCGCACCCATCTCTTTTGCAATAATGAGGGCTAACGTTGTTTTACCTAAACCGGGAAAGCCATGAAAAAGAAGATGATCAAGGGGCTCCCCCCGCTGTTTAGCGGCATCGATGGCAATACCTAAATTTTCCTTTAATTGAACCTGACCGATATACTCCTCAAGGGAATTGGGGCGCAAACTAAATTCAGAACAGGACTCCTGACCACCCAGCGAATTCATGGCAACAATACGTTCATCACTGACAAAATGCTCTTCTTCAAAAGTCATCTACACCATCTCCACTAAGCGAGGGAACGTAAAGATTCACGGATCAGCTCTTGTAATCCAAGCCGGACAGAACTTGCTTGAATTGCCTGAGAAACCGCTTCTCGTGCATTGTTTTCAGGGTAACCAAGATTCACGAGTACCGATACCGCGTCATCACTTATTTCATTCTCGGCAACAGATGAGGCAGGAACAACAGAGGTTGTTTCAATGGCTGGAATAAAAGAAACTTTGTCTTTTAACTCAAGACACATGCGCTCAGCAGTCTTCTTACCAACACCGGATATCTTTGTGAGCGAGGAAATGTTGTCAGACAAAATAGCCCTGGAAAAATCACCAGGAGCCATGGCTGACAGAACAGCAACGGCGAGCTTTGGACCAATACCAGACACATGCAACAACATCTGAAAGGTTTCTTTTTCCACGACAGAACAGAAACCAAACAAAGCAAAAACATCCTCTTTAATATGGCTGTAAACATGGAGAAACAACTCTTCGCCCAGAACCGGTAAAGCCTGAAAGGTGCCAACGGTAAGATGCACCTCATAGCCCACGCCACCAACATCAAGAACGATGCTGGTTTCAGCTTTATATTGAAGAACGCCGCGTAAGGATGCAATCATAGGAGTTATTACTTTAAATCGATCATTGGTGATCTATAAAATTGAGATGGGTGGCATGGCATATCGCAACGGCAAGACCGTCCGCCGCATCTTCACTTGGCGTACCAGATAATTTCAAAATAGCCCGTACAGCCTGCTGTATCTGACTTTTCTCGGCATTTCCATACCCGGCCACAGACTGTTTTATGGCACGGGCGGCATACTCACTTACAGGCAGCTTATTTTGGCGGCCAGCAAGCATGAGCACACCGCGAGCATGACCAAGTTTCAATGCGGACTGGGGATTAATGGCCACAAAAACCTCTTCAATGGCAACTTCATGAGGCCTATACTGACCAATCACATCACACATCCCGGTGTAAATAACATGAAGACGATCGGCAAACTCAAGCTTTGTATCAGGTCGAATGACGCCGCAGGAGACATAACACAGCTGATGCCCCTCTTTACGAACAAGACCATAGCCAGTTATTCTTGAACCAGGATCAATACCTAATATAAGCTTACCACGAGCTGTCATAACGAACAGCCTTACATAATCTTTTCAAGTAACTCTTCTGGAATATCAAAATTCGAATGCACATCCTGGACATCCTCATTCTCTTCCAACGTGTCAATCA
>JBFFNY010000166.1:0-4747 GCA_041562955.1 Desulfurivibrionaceae bacterium
GGCAGGGTCGGACGGATTGTTTACGTGCGGGAGAAAGATGAAGGTCAGGAACTAGCAAAGAAATTGACAAGTTTTAACCGCAAGCTCGGCGATACGTTTTCTCATCTGCAGGGTCTGAACGATGAATTGGAACGCTGCATATCTGAACAGGATGTATCCGTGTTGCAGCAGCGCATCAAAACGGTCCATCAAGAAATTCAAGCCACTTTAGAGACATACACCATAGAAGAATAAAAACATTCTTATGGACACATTACTGAAGGGACCATGGAAGACCTTCTGGGGTATCCTCATCCTTCTCCTCATTCCCCTGACTGCTTCGAGTCAGGATCTCCAAACCCGTTATGCCACAGTGCAATACGCGGACACAAACCTCCTGCATGATTTTGACGACGAACTCTATTTAGGACGGCAACTCAGTAGAATGCTTAAAGGAATGCGTTCGGTCTCACGCCAGGATGATATAAAAAATAAGATTGATCTTGTGGTTGAGAAGGTGGAAACTGTGCTTGATATGTTTCCTGCCAAAATTCATTTTACCCTTGTCCTTCTGCCCACCAGAAAAGACGTTCAACGTATTTATCGGGAAAAGTACAATAAGTCTGCCGATCACATTGCCTATTATTCAATCAGTGAGAAGACCATGTATATTGCTGTTGATGATGCAAGTCTCCGGGTGTTCTCCCATGAGGTTGCCCACATGATTGTCGATCATTACTTTGAAGTGAGGCCGCCGTATCGAATCCATGAGGTTCTGGCCCAATATGCTGAAGAGCATGTGACCGATTAACGTCCCTTTTCCAGCCGTTTAAGCCCCTGTTCTGCCCGTCCGTTCCCCGGTTCAATCATCAAGGCCTGCTGGTAGTATTCCCTCGCTTTATATGGGAGTTCCTGCTGCAGGTAGATCTCTCCTGCCATGAGTAGGATAGACACATTCTCAGGCATATACTCCACTGCGGTTCTCGCGATAGACATGGCGTTGTCATACTGTTTCTGCTGCCAGAAGAACCAGAAGGGCGAACTGAAATACCATGGCTGCACATCGTCCTGATTCACGTATTTCATGCCTTCCTTATAATAGAAGGTCGCCGATTCAATATCCTGCTCCTTTGCCAGAAAGGAACCCATCTGAATGAAGGTCTTGGTCTGTTTGGGGAGAATATCCTCCAGTTCCAGTAACGATATCTTATTCGTTAAGGCAATAGCGACATATTGACTGAAATCATTCGGGTTTTTATCAAAAGAAAGTGCGGTCTGTAAATAGTGGAGACCTTGCGCCTTATCGCTCTGATTTAAATACCATGCTGCAAGGTTGCGGTTGACCCAGCTGCTCGTCCGATCTGCGCGGGCGGCTGCCTGTAACAGGCTGTATTCGGCGTCACGGTCTGTTTGACCGAAGTGGAAGCCGGCCTGGAGCAGGTAGGACGGATTGGTTGGATTACGGTACAGGGCATTAATATAATATTGCTGCGCTTGCTGGGTTTCGGGAAGAAACGTGTGAATGTTCGCCAATCCAAAGGGATAGGTTCCGGACAGGGGATCCTGGTCATAGGCCTTTGTCATAGTTGAGCTGAGTTCCGTAAGTGTAGCCTGTGGCATATTGCGATTCAGATAAATATTTTGAATGCTCAGGTAGTGCTGATAGGCCTGAGCTTTGCCCTGGTTCAATCCCAGGAGACCCAACCCTAGACAGAGAACCGGAATACCCAGGCGGAAGCGAGGGACCGGGACAGTTTTAAGAAGGGTGGGGTGTTTTGACCGTTTACTCGTATGGGTTGATGCAATCAGCAGGCCGCATATGAAGAAGAAATACAGGCCGTTTGCGCCGTTATGCATATTGAAATCGGTGACACTGTGGAATAACAGGGCCAGTATGCCGCAAAGGGCAGCGCAACCAAGAAGCTTGGCGCTGGAGTCACGGCGCCTCCGCATTTGGCGTATGGCCGAGGTGAATATGGTTCCCAAAAAACATAGCACGAAGAGAACTCCGACAAGCCCGCCGTTTGCCATGAGCTCAAGATAATCGTTATGGGCATGATCAATGACCGACCCTGGCGGGAGTAGATCGCGGTACATCGGAAAGATATGGATGAAGGTTCCGAATCCGGCACCGGTGAGCCAATACTCCTTGATGAGCGGCATGGTGTCCTGCCAGATCAAGAATCTTCCGTCAAAAAAATCATTATTGGCGTTGGTCATACTGTTAAAGCGATAAATAATCGGTTCCCACCCGACCCATGAGGCAAGAAGGAGTACGGTGGTAAGGCAGAGGAGAAGCGGCAATTTCCCAGGAGCAAGGAGTCTGTTGCGGTTTAAGAGCAGGAGGAAACAGAGGAAGGAAAGAGCTATTGAAATGATGCCCCCTCTCGATAAACTGACCAGTACTGAACTTGCCATGATGAAACTGGCGAACCCGAAGAGGATGTGCAGATTCGCCGTGGGTAGGGTCAGGGCAGAGATTATTTTCTCGCGCAGGGGCAGCTTGTAGCTGAACTGTGGACGGTATTGGAGAAAGAGCGCCAAGCCGAAGGGGAGGAGCATTTCCATAAAACCGGCGTAGTGATTCCTGTAAATCCAAGGCCCTATCGGTGAGGAACTCGGGGTTGAGCGAAACCAATAGATCTTATCAGGGGATGTGAATTTCTGAATGATGGCCAGAAAGGCGATGGAGCCAGCCAGGGTGAGCACAATGAATAAGGTCCTCCGTAGACGGGGATAGGAGGCGGTGAGCTGCACAGTGAGGATGTAAAAGCAGGCATAGGTGGAAAAGCGGCATAGCTCATTTACCGTGGCCTTTATATTGATACTGATGGGTGCATAGCTCGGACCGCCGGGGAGATCCATGATGGGCTGATAAATTGCTAGACTTGCCGGTGATATCAGGCGTAACAATGCAGCGGGGAGGGGAATGAGCTGCACGCCGATAAAGAGCAGGATCGCTAAAAGTGGGTATCGTCCCGGAACAGCACGCCACTGTCCTTTACTGTTTGGCGAAAAAAGAAAACAGCAGAGTCCGAGGGGAACGAGGAACTGCATAATGGCCTGTGACCATGGCTCCACACTCCCAAAGGCCAGGGGGCAGAATATAAGGGTGACGATGAAAATCCAGTATGATGCGGTTTTCATGAATGGAGTTCCCCGGCTGCGTCCCGGTCGGTCGGATTAAGGATCAGCTGCGGATTCTCCTCCACCAGAGCCGATGCCTGTTTTTTACCAATGATCTTGCCTGCAATCTTCAGGGCCTTCTGGAGAAGGGGTTTGCGCTGCAGGCTGGAATGGCAGTCCGTGGCCAGGAAATGGACCTTGTTTCGTCTGAGTAGGTAATGGGCGCAATGCTGTGTCTGTATACCAAGGTCTCCGGTGACGGATTCTGCCGTGAGCTGAGCCAGGGCACCGCATTCGAGAAGTTCGTCCAGAAGATCCGGGGTTTGTCTGATCTCGCTGTTGCGCTCAGGATGGGCGATGATGACCTTCAATCCCTGGACATGTAATTCGTAAATTTTCTGGCTGGCGTTAGCCGGGACATGGGTATGGGGGAGTTCCAGCAGGAGGAATGAACTCCTGCCCAAGGTGAAGTCTGCAAAGGTTCCGTTGAAATGGAACGGCACTTCACCGCCCACTACGATTTCCAGGGGAATAGCGGCGTTTTTCAAGGCTGTCTGGAGTTCATCGACCTTGGCCTGAATCAGCGCCCGGTGTGCGAGGTGGCCGGTGATATGGGGGGTGGCGATAATCGTCTTAATGCCATCCTGTACAGCCATTCGTGCCATGACCAACGATTCAGCCAGATCTGCTGAACCGTCGTCAATGCCGGGTAAGATATGGCTGTGGATATCAATCATGACTTACGCTTCGCATCATCTCCGTAATAGGCATAGTAGCCCTGGTAATAATAACCGCCGTCGCCACCCTTTTCTTCAACACCGTTTAAGACAACGCCGAGCATGGTCGCCCGAACATCAGTGAATAGTTTTGTGCCGTGCTGGAGTTGATCCCATGTGGTCTGGCCGTAGCGGACAACGAGCAGGGTGCCGTCCACCATCTTGCTGAGGATCTGACTGTCGGTGACACTCAGCACCGGTGGTGAATCAATGATGACAAAATCATATCGTGCCCTCATGGCGGCGAGCAGCTTTTGCATCTGATTCGAGGTGAGCAGTTCCGAAGGGTTGGGTGGAATCGGTCCTGATGGAATGATATGCATCGGTTCATCGGCTAATGGCAGAATGGACACTTCGGTGTTGGAACCGGTAAGGAAGGTACTGAGTCCGACCTGATTCGGCATTTTGAAAAAGGTGTGCAGCCGGGGCTTGCGCATGTCACAATCGATGATGAGCACCGATTTTCCTGTCTGAGCCAGGGTTCGTGCAAAGTTCGCCGCAGTTGTCGTCTTGCCTTCTTTGGGCGATACCGAGCAGACAAGAATCGTTTTAGGCGGATGCTCTGCCGAAGAGAGCATGACCTGAGATCGTATCGCCCGGTAGCTTTCAGCCAGCAGGCTCTTGGAATCGTCCTTAATGATGGTCGTGATATCCTGATCCTTTTTGGGCGCTGAAACCAGCCCCAGGATCGGCAGGTCGATGCGCCGTTCAATGTCGCTGGCGGATTTGATGGTGTTATCCAGATACTCAATGAAAAAGGCCATGCCGACACCGCCAAAAACACCAAGGATCAAGGCGAGTCCCATATTGCGGCTTTTTCGGGGTGAAGATGGAGACATGGGCAGATCCGCCTTCTTAACCACCCA
>JBFFNY010000167.1:0-4731 GCA_041562955.1 Desulfurivibrionaceae bacterium
GAGCCAATACCCTACTGGGAGCCAGCTGAGGATTTATCCATAATTCACTACACCAAGACCATTATTGCGGCCTATGGTGGTGATACGGGTTGGGACGAACCTGTCGGTCTGCCTGTTGAGATTATTCCCCTTCTGCGTCCCTTTGGCAATTATGCTGGCAATGGTTTTGTCGGACAGGTCTTGGTCAAGGGTAAACCGGCACCGAACCTGGAGGTTGAGGTTGAGCTGTATAACCGGGATCATAAGGTGCAGGCACCGAGTGATTATCATATCACCCAGGTGGTGAAAACAGATAGCAACGGGGTCTTTCATTTCACCTGTCCCCATGGAGGGTGGTGGGGTTTTTCAGCGCTTTCCGAGGCGGATTATACGCTGAAAGATCCTGAAGGACAGGAAAAAGGGGTGGAGCTGGGCGGTGTGCTGTGGATATATATGGATAATTGAGAGGTATAAGGTCATCGAATTCGGCATAGAGTTCGATGACCTCTTTACAAACACTAGCCCTGTCGTTCTGACTCGGCGCTTACTCCAACCTTGCCGTAGTTACTGGCACCGCATTCATTTTTCCCAAGATCCATGGTGTCCTGCTCAGCGTCTGAGGCTTCCATCCACCCCGCATTCATCTTGCGGATATCGGCATAAATCTCGGGTTGCGGGCGCATGTTTTCAGTAATAAATCTGGAAAATTTACCTTCATGGGTATGCTGGAAAGCGGTATTTGTCTTTTTGAGATGCCCCAGACTGTCCATGAAAATAAGATCGGTATTGGCCTCTGCCCATGAGGTGTAATGCCCTGGAAGGACAACAAGGTTGTCGGGAAGATCCTTTATCGTAATCATTAAGGTCAGATAGAGATAGCGCGACCATTCCTCGCATTTGCCACCAAGATCCGGGCGTCCAGCCGAATCGATGAAAATGGTGTCGCCGCTGAGAAGATAGGTGTTGTCGATCAGGAGACACATGGAACCCAAGGTATGCCCCGGGGTGTGAATGACCTTGATCTCGCATCCGCCGACATTGAAGAGTTCCCCATCGCCGGCCGGTGTGTAGGGGAAATCCGCGCCCCTGAAGTCTTCATCGCGCCCGATCGCCTCCACACCATGATCCAGACTTAAGCGCACTGAGCCTGAGATGTAGTCGGCCTGGCGGTGGGTCTCAAATGTTTTCACCAGTTTGGCCTGTTTTGCCTCTGCAAATTGTAGGTAAACCGGAAGGTTTCTGGAAGGGTCAAAGACCGCGGCCTCTCCCTTGCTGATGAGTATATAGCTCAAGGAAGCCTTGCCCGGGCGAATCATCTGATACAGCTCAAAGGAGTCCTCCTGACGGCTGACCTTGACAGGGGCAAGCATGTTGCCCCAGCCCTTGATACCTTCAGCCATATAACCGACATCGGGAAAGCCGTTTGCCACGAGCTGTTCTCCGACAAATTTTGCTGAGCCTTCCTGGGCACAGACGATTCTTATTTTTTTGTTCAGGGGCACTTTGGCCACAGATCCTGGAACATCTTCAATAAAGTCAAAGTAGGGAATATTGATATAGGGGAAACATTCAGGTCCTTCAACGGCAAAATTGCTGAAATCCTTCTCATTGCGAACATCGAGAAGGATGAAATCAGGTTTATCGGTGAGCCAGTTGTAAAGATCATTGGCGGTGTATTTAAAGGGGGAGGTGGTGGACATGGGAATTCCTTAATAATAGATCAGAAGGGGCAGGTTTTAGTGTAACAAAAAAATATTGTTTTTTTCCAGAAAAACAATAGCATGAGAATAGTGGTTTTAGATAATACTTAATTAGATCTTTTGCTGGTATCTTATCTTAATGTGGTTTGATTCATAAGATTATTAGAGTAACGATCAAAGATTATAGTTCTTTTTTATAAAATTGACGAGTGGGGATTGATCATGGCTGCAGAAGAGATAAAAAATGGTGTCTTTTGGGTTGGAGCCATTGATTGGGATGTCAGAGATTTTCACGGTTATTCAACCTATCAGGGAACAACCTATAATGCGTATCTGGTGAAGGATGAGAAGGTTGCTTTATTTGACACCGTGAAGGGACCGTTTGAAAATGAGATGCTGTATAATATCCGTGAGGTGATGAATCCTGAGGATATCGATTATATTATTGTTAATCATGTCGAGTTGGACCATTCTGCCTATCTTCCTGGAATGATCAAGTTATGTAACCCTGAAAAGGTGTTTTGTTCCCCCATGGGACTCAAGGCTATTCAGTCTCATTTTCCCATGTCTGGTGACTGGCCCCTTGAAGTTGTCAAATCTGGTGACACCCTCTCCCTTGGTTCAAAAACGGTGCAGTTTCTTGAAACGAAAATGCTCCATTGGCCGGATTCCATGTTTTCGTATATCCCGGAAGACAAACTGCTTATTTCGTCCGATGCCTTTGGCCAGCATTTAGCCACCACTGAGCGGTATGCGGATGAGTTGGCTGCGGATGTTGTGTTCGGTCAGGCCAAAAAGTATTTTGCCAATATTCTCCATCTGTTTGCGCCCAATGTGAAAAAACTTCTGGCAACGGTTGAGGATCTGGGGATTGAGATCGATATGATCGCCCCGGATCATGGTTTGATCTGGCGTGATCAAGTTCCTGATATTCTGGATTCGTATAGCCGTTGGGCCAATTATGAAATGGAAAAAAAGGCCGTGATTATCTATGATTCCATGTGGCATTCCACAGAGAAGATGGCTAAGGCCATTAGTAATGGCCTTCTTGCCGAAGGAGTCCATACGCGGATTCTCAGTGCCAAGCTAACACACCGTTCTGAAATCATGACGGAGATTATGGGAGCCAAGGGGCTTATTCTTGGTTCACCAACATTAAATAATGGTATTCTTCCCACTATGGCTGATGTCTGTACCTATTTGACAGGACTGCGCCCCAAGCATAAAATTGGTGCTGCATTCGGCTCGTTTGGCTGGTCTGGGGAGAGTGTGAAACATCTCAATGTGTACCTTGAGAAGATGGGCGTTGACATGGCCCACGAGGGCATGAAGGTAAAAAATGTTCCGACTGTGGAAGATTACAAGGCTCTCACTGAAATGGGTGCCCAGATCGGCAGGGCAATTCAAGAATCGTTTGCAGACTAAGGTGGCTATGCTTCGCAATTATCAAGATCGTGGTTCTTCCTCTGTAAAGGTTCTTCCATGATCTGGTATGATAACTATAATATTGGTGTTGAAGAGATCGATACGCAACACCAGAAACTTGCCGCGACCATTCGCAAGTTGCAAAAATCACTTGCGAATGGTCGTTTCTCTCCAGGGGCGGGCGAGACCTTGAAGTTTCTGGTTGAGTATACGAGGAAACATTTCAGCGATGAAGAAGCGCTCATGGCGGAAATTAACTATGAGGAGCTTGAAGCCCATCAAGAACTTCATAAAAAACTGGTGGCCCAGATCGTTGAGATTCTTCTGGACCTCAAAAAAGGGCGTAGGCTTGACGCCTATGAGTTAATCGATTTTCTTACGGATTGGCTCATCCACCACATTGTTCAGGAAGATAAAAAAATAGGCAGGGCCATGGAGCGCCAAGGCCGCTGAGCTTTCCCCCGGGCGGTATGGCCTGGTTTTGATCCGCTTTGTTCTCTATATCCCAGTCACATCCCGTTTCTCTGATTCTGTAAACGTTTTGGAATAAAAATTTGTAAACCCTTCTCTTAATAACAGTGACTTTTGCCTCTACGGGATTTTTCGGGAAAAAACAATGCATACATCGCGCTATAAAAAAATAGGTCTGGTTGTTGTCGGCGGGATTTTGATAGCCTTGTTTTTCATCTACGACCTGCAACACTATCTGACCCTTGATTATCTCAAGGTTTCTCAGGGGAAATTCATAGAGCTTTATACATCCCATACTCTTCTGGTTATGGGATGTTATGTGGTGCTGTATATTCTGGTCACGGGTTTATCCCTTCCAGGCGCAGTGGTGATGACCCTCGCCGGTGGGGCGCTTTTCGGCGTCTGGGCCGGACTTGTGCTGGTTTCCTTCGCTTCCACCATAGGGGCGACCTGCGCCTGTTTTGCGGCGCGCTTTGTTCTGCGGGACTGGGTGCAGCAGAAATTCGGTGATAAACTTGTCACCATTCATGACGGCATAGAGCAGGAGGGTGCATTTTATCTGTTCACCCTGCGCCTTATTCCGGTATTTCCCTTTTTTATAATCAACCTGGTGATGGGGTTGACCAGAATGCGGCTCACGACCTTCTTCTGGGTGTCACAGCTCGGCATGCTGCCCGGAACCCTGGTTTTTGTGAATGCAGGCAAGGAGCTTGGCAAGATCGACTCGCTGGCTGGTATTTTATCGCCGAGCCTGCTGGGCTCCTTTGTTGCCCTTGGCTTGTTTCCGCTCGCGGTGAAAAAGATCATGGCGCAGGTTCGTAAACATAAGATTCAGGTGTAAAACCATGGCACTCTTCGATTATGATATCGGCGTTATTGGCGGTGGTGCTGCCGGGCTCACGGTGAGCTCCGGTGCGGCCCAGCTCGGGGCCAAGACGCTTCTGGTCGAACGGGAACCGGTGCTGGGCGGTGATTGTCTGCATTTCGGCTGTGTGCCCTCCAAGACCTTGATCAAGTCGGCCCATGTCTATCACACCATGCAGCACAGCGGGGAGTATGGTTTGCCTGTGGTTGACCTGCCTCCTGTGGATTTCTCGCGCGTTGCTGCACGGATCAAGTCGGTTATTGATGTGATTCAGGTCCATGATTCGGTTGA
>JBFFNY010000168.1:0-4730 GCA_041562955.1 Desulfurivibrionaceae bacterium
ACAACCAATCGGGTTGACAATCTCATTACCGTGTCTCGCCCATTTCCCGGTGAAAAAATCCATTTCGCCCTTCTCCTTCATGAGACGGGGCACATCTGGAGATTTACAGGTCCAGCAGGCCGTGGGCATGGGGCCGGTTTTGCCGTCCACCGGAGCACCGGTACGCAAGGTGTTGATATTGTCCTCAAGCATATAGGAATGACCTCGCGGCGCATTGTAGTCCTTGGAAAAACCATAGCCTGCCCACATCACGACCAGCGCGGGACTTTTTTTCAGCATATCGTCAATCTTATCGCTTTTCTTTGTTTGGACGTATGAATCGTATTGCCGCGGATAATGCTTGCTCCACTCAGCACTGATTGTCTCATTGGGTTTAATTTTCGGCACTTCATTAATGGTCCGTTGCTCAGCCTTGTTTTCATTTATTGACAGAGCCAGTAAAAACAAAGGAACAATGACAACTATTGATCCGAGTGTCACCAGTACAGATTTTTTCATTTTTTATTCTCCCCTAGTGTTGGTTATAATTCCTTGACTCCCAAGTTGTCAGGAGTAGCGGTCAGGTTGGTGTTGATGCCATGGGGAACGTTCCTGTGGCAGTCCCAGCATCTTCTGTCGATGACGGTGTTGCTCCCTGCAACCTGATATAAACCGCTGTTGATTGCTATTTGTGATACCATTTCCTGGTGGCACATGATGCAGTTGGCCTGAATCCTGTCGGCAGCATTTTCAGTTGCCCTGATGTTGAGGCCGTAAGTGCGTAATGTCATGGCCACGGAATGTTTGATTCCATCCCGGGTTTTTGCGAGCATTTTATTTGGAAAATTGTCCCGTGGCAGATGGCACTCCACACAGGTTGCTCGATTCCTGTGTGAACTGTGCTGCCAGGTTGCATAATGGGTGTTCATGGTATGGCAGTTGATACATACTTTCGGATCGCTTGAAAGATAGGATATCATGTTGGATGCTTTCACCACATAGGCAAAGAGTCCAACAGCCACAACAAGACTAATTATTGCAACATATTTCATAGGTTTGCCTGTTTCCATTGCTCCCCCTTCCTGGTTGAAGTTCTCTTCTTCGCATAGTCTCTCCCTGTGCATTTTCTTTATGCCAATCTACCTTTGTTTTCCGTGTGCATCTCCTGTCGTTATCAATGACGATTCGCGTTGGCTCCACAACGTTTGCGGCAAGGCTTCTGGACTGTTGTGGTATGGCAGGAGATATAGAATGTTTCTGTATCTTTTGGCTTCAACTCTAAACCCTGAGGTCAGCACCAGAAGGACCGTGATGATTGCACCAACTTTGATGCCGCCGTCAGCTTCCCTTTGACTGATGTTTTCCCGGGTTTCTCACGTTCCATATGCACCTCCCCTTTAGATTGGCGGCTCCTTAGACGTTTATTTCTCAGGGATGCCGTAATTGTTTCTTCTGCCGTGATACCTCGGGCCTGGTTCAGCAAGGTGCCGCAATGCAGCAGACCCTTCCTCTGTATGGATAGCAATGGTTGTGCCATGGGGAATAGATGCCGTAAAACAGCCAGTTACCTTATGATAGCGGGAGCGGGTGTGATCGTTTGGTAGCACTGGCGGTCAGGGTGTGTTACCGTATGGTAACCTTGTGCGGCCAAGGGGGCCTGATAACCAGCCTCGCTCCGGGGAATGAATTTTGCAATAACCTTGCAATCTCATTCCTCACCTCAATGTTACAAAAGGGTATCTAAAAAATGCAATTGAAGTCAAAGTTTATTCTCTGCATCAGTTTGATTATTTCCTGTTCCTACGGCATCACGTTTTACAGGACTTCCGCCTTTCAGGAAAATCTTGTGACTGAGCAGGCGATTCAGCAGGCCCGAATGTTGTTTCATCAACTTCGCATCACCCGGCAATGGATTGCGGATCACCAAGGCTTATTCCTCTTAAAAGGTCCCGGGGTTGAGGCAAATCCCTATCTTGAGGACGGCTCCATTCTCGATGCGGCGGGGCGGGAGCTGGTTATGCGGAATCCTGCTATGGTCACGCGTGAATTGTCAGGCTATGCAAAGCGTGAAGGCCTGGGACAGTTCAGGGTGACGAGTCTCCACCCTATAAACCCTGATAATGGGCCTGACCCTTTTGAAATCTTGAGCTTGAATAAATTTGCCCGGGGTGAGGGGGATGAGGTGATTGAGGTTGCACAGACAGCACAGGGCCCCTATCTCCGTTATATCGCGGCATTGAGGGTTGAAGAACGTTGCCTGGGGTGTCATGGGTATCAGGGGTATAATGTTGGCGATATTCGTGGCGGACTGTCAATCATGATTCCCATGGATAAGGCCTATGCCCATATTCATGATAATAATCGCTTGCTCCTTATTATTGCGGTGGCAACCATTGTTGTGGTTTGGTTTACCCTTTTTCTCCTGTTTGATTCCCTGGTTGTCAAGCGGTTGAGCCGTCTGGCCAAGAGGATGGATACCTATCCGGCGCAACTGGTGGAGGATGAAGCGGTGAGTCGTGATGAGATTGGCGTGTTGAGTAAACGTTTTCACGGATTATGCGAACGTCTGGAGTTGTCTCAGGATGAGTTGCTCAAGACACGGGAGCAGGTGTTCAAAAACGAAAAGCAGGCCGCCCTTGGACGTCTTGTGGCGGGAATCAGTCATGAAATAAACAATCCTCTCGGCGGGATGCAAAACTGTATTAAGACCATGGAGCGTCATCCTGAAGATGTTGAGCGGGTGACCCGGTATCTTGGTCTATTGGCAAAGGGGGTGGGTCGTATCAAGACAACGGTGCGTCACCTCCTTGATTTTGGCCGCCAGGAACCCCTTGTCCTGCAGCGGGGATCTGTGGATAAGGTGATCGCGGAATGTCTGGAGCTGGTGGGAATGGGAATGCGGCATATTACCATTACACATGAGCTCAAGGTGGTTGATGAGTATGAGGTCGGTCTTGAAGCACTTCGGCAGGTGGTGCTCAATCTTGGTTTGAACAGTGTGCAGGCGATCGGCAAGCGGCCTGGAACATTGCATGTGACAAGTGCGGTGCAGGGTCCGGAAATTATTATTCAAATTGAGGATAGCGGCGGCGGCATCCCCCCTGAGCATCTGAATCATATCTTTGATCCGTTTTTCACCACCAAGGATGTGGGGGAGGGAACCGGTCTCGGGTTGTCTGTCTCCCAGTCATTGGTCGCCCAGATGGGCGGTGAGCTGACGGTCCGGAGTGAGGAAGGGGTTGGAACCTGTTTCACCCTTACGCTTCCCATTGCAATGCTGGAGAATCAAAACGGAGAGACGCTATGAGTATACGAATATTACTGGCTGAAGATGATGAACTCATGCGGGTTACGGTGCAGGATCATCTGCGCGATCAGGGGTGGCTGGTTGACGAGGCCGTGGACGGGCGTGGAGCCCTCACCTTGATGAAACAACAGTCCTATGAAGTTGTGGTGTCTGATATTCGTATGCCGGGGCTCGATGGGACACAGCTCCTCCAGCTGGTGAAGGGACAGTCGCCGAATACGGATGTGATCATGATGACCGCCTACGGCAGTGCCGATGATGCGGTGCAATGTTTGAAGAAGGGTGCTGCGGATTACATCTTGAAGCCGTTTGATCTGGATGACTTGACGATTCGCATCAAGCGTTTGGTCGAAATGCAGGAGGTGAAGGCGCGGTGTATTTCCAGCGACAAGGGTTGTTTTGCTAAGCCGACACCCATTATTGGTTCAAGTCTGGTGATCCAGAAAATGCTCAGCATGGTGAGCCAGGTGGCGGTGTCCGATGCCACGGTGCTCATCCATGGCGAAAGCGGGACGGGTAAGGAGCTTGTGGCGGCGGCGCTTCATTATGGCAGCAAGAGAGCACCCAAACCTTATATCCGTTTAAATTGTGCAGCCATTCCAGCGGGGCTTCTTGAGTCGGAGCTGTTCGGCCATGAAAAGGGTGCCTTTACCGGAGCTGATCTGCGGAAAATCGGCAAGTTTGAGTTGGCGGATCAGGGCACCATTCTTCTGGATGAAATTGGTGACATGCCTTTGGAGTTACAGGTGAAAATACTTCGGGTTCTGCAGGAGCGCGAGGTGGAACGGGTGGGTGGTGGCATTGTGCACCTCAATGTCCGCGTGATTTGCGCAACATCCAAAGATCTCAGACAATTGGTCACTGAGGGTAAATTCCGGGAGGATCTCTATTATCGACTGCAGGTGATTCCCATTGAAGTCCCTCCTCTACGCGAGCGCGATAATGATGTCCTGGAACTCTGTGCGTTTTTTCTGCAGGGGTTCAGCCTTGAGCGCGGTTTAACCTTCCGATTGTCTCAAGAAGCGCAGGATGCCTTGGCGGGGTATCGTTACCCCGGCAATGTCCGGGAGTTAAAGAATATCCTTGAACGGGTGTCGGTCTTAGCCCCTGCGCCCACCATCCAGGTCTGGGATCTGCCCCTTGAGCTTCAGGGCGCTGAGTGCCGTGTTGATGCCAAGACCTCCACCCTGGCCAGTGCCGTGGCCCATGCGGAGAAGAAATGTATTTTGCAGGCCTTACAAAAAACAGCCAATAATAAAACGGAAGCCGCTGTGTTGCTCGGCATTAGTCGTAAGAACCTCTGGCAGAAGATGAAGGGGTATGAATTGTAATTCTCGTGGTTCTGGGGGGGTATTGGTGAAAGGTGACCTGGGGCCTATTTCAGTGCTGGCTCAGGATTTTCTTTAAAAGAGGTGGAATTCCCTTGCAGGCATTGCTACTCTAA
>JBFFNY010000169.1:0-4659 GCA_041562955.1 Desulfurivibrionaceae bacterium
CCCAATTGACTTGCAACCGTAATCGTACCGCCGTAATCTGAGATAATGCCATGAATAATGGCCAGACCCATACCCGTTCCCTTGCCAATCCCCTTGGTGGTGAAATAGGGATCAAAGATTCGGTCTATGACATCCGGGCCGATACCTTGACCTGTATCAGCCACCGTGAGTTGCATGTATTCCCCGGGAGTGACGGGCAACCTATCCGCCGGCTCATCCGGACCGATCCGTGTCGCCTTCACGGCCACGGATAAGGTCCCGCCCCCCACAGCCATAGCCTGGTAGGCATTCGTACATAAGTTCATCAGGATCTGATGAATCTGCGTCGTGTCAGCCAGGACCATCCCGACCAGAGGGTCGATCTCTGCTGTGATGCTTATCGTCGTCGGAATCGAAGACCTGAGGAGCTTCAACCCCTCCTTAATCAGAGGCTGAATCTGTACCGGCATGCGCTCGACCTGAGACTGACGGCTGAAGGCCAGAATCTGCTTCACCAAATCCTTTGCCCGGTTCGCGCCGATTAAAACCTGTTCAAGGTCTTTTTGGAATTGTGTGCCCGGCGGAGCATCCTCTTTCGCCATTTCCGTATAACCAAAGATGGTTGACAGGATATTATTGAAATCATGGGCTATGCCACCGGCAAGGGTGCCGATGGCCTCCATCTTCTGGGCCTGGCCGAGGCGGTTCTCAAGGTTCTGCCGTTCATCCTCCGACCGTTGACGGTCAGTGATATCACGGGCAATACCCAGTACACCGGCAATTTCACCATCCTCCCCGTAAATCGGCGTCTTGATCGTTTCCACGAGTTCCTGATGGCCGTCATCTTGAAACGTCAGTTTTTCTTCATTGACCGTCGGTTTACCGGCGGCCATAGCCCGCTTATCATGGTGCCTGAAAAAGTCAGCGACCTCCAGGTCGACGAAATCATAATCACTCTTACCGATGATATCTTTTTCCGCTGCGCCATACAAACATTCAAACCGGGGATTACAGAAGAGATAGATGCCATGCACATCCTTCAGCCATACGAGATCTGGAATGGTTTTAAGCAAGGTGCGCATTTGCGTGTTCCGCTCACTCAACAATTGCTCCGCCTGCTTGCGCTCTGCGATTTCAGTCCGCAACTCACTGGTTTTCAGTCGAACCCGCTTATTCAGGACATGGTTGAGCAGAAAGAGAATGGCGACCAGAAGACATAGGAAGAACACACCGGGCACAACCCATTTAGGCAGTGATTCAACAGACGATCCAATATCAAAGGCCCTATTAAAGGACTGGTAAAAGATCGAGGTTTTATCCGCCTTTAACGCCTTGAGATGCGTGTCAATAGAGGCGAGAAGGTCGCCTCCCCTCCCCTTGGGCGCGGCATAGCGGATTTCAATGGGATTGAAAATAATATTGGTTCGTTCAACCGCAAAGTTTCTGCTGTTGGCCAGGCCGAAAACCCTGTTGACGACAATGGCATCAACTTTTTTTTCACCCACCAGCTTCATCCCGTCAAGATGATCAGCTATGTCGACGATCTCAACATTGACGCCAAAAGAATTGATGAGATCCAGAAAGGCCTGGGGGTGGATCGATTCCCGCAACAAGGCGACCCGTCTGCCTTCCAGGTCGAGAAGGGTTTCAATGCCACTGCCGGGCCAGGTATAGACAACCCCCCAGTTGCTGAGCAGGGTCTCCTGGTTAAAATCAAATTTCCGTCCCCGTTCTTTTGAATAGGCGATATAGACCTGGAGATCGATGTCTCCACGCTCAAGCCGTTTCAGACACTCGGCGAAACTGCCGGGAACATATTCAAGATCCCAGTCTTCCTTTGCAGCTATATGCTGAAGCATTTCCACTGAAAAGCCGCGGTATCCGCCGCTGTCATCAGGAAAAACAATGGGCGGGTTCGTATAGACGCCAACCCGGACAACCCCTTCCCGCGCCTGGACAGGGTATGCTGAAACCACCAGCACGGTCATCAACAGGAGGACGAGATTTTTCACCATGAAACAGGGGACGTTACGAGTCATATTTTTTTTCAGGGTCAGAATCATAGAAAGACAATGCGCACCATACACCTTTTCTGTACTGCTTGAACCACTACTCCCAAGGCGCAGGTCCAGGAGACCCCAACCCTGCGCAACGGTTTCCAGAAAGAGCTATTCCCAGCTGACGATATCCTGATCCTCTTTCTCACCACCCACCTGATGATCTTTGCCAAGGCTGTACACATCAATGTCATTGTCGTGCTGGCCGGGATTATTGTATTGATAGTCATAATTCCAAGGATCCAGAGGAATTTTTTTCTTGAGATAGGGGCCATCCCAATTTTCAACGCCCGGATCCGTGCGCAGGGCCTCAAGGCCCTGGGTCTGGCTGGGGAAATCCCCCGTATCCATCCGATAGGCCTCAAGGGCCCCTTCAATGATAGAAATCTGGGTCCTGGCTGTTTGCTGCTTGCCTTTGCGAATATGTTTATAGATACTCGGCACCGCAACAGCAGAGATGAGGCCCAAGATGACCATGACCGCCATGAGCTCCAGAAGTGAGAAGCCTTTTTCATGGGTGTGGTGTTTGTATAATATCTTCATAATCCATCCCTTCCTGCTGTTAGAGTTATTTCAGTCGTCTTTCGAGTGCAGCTCATCACGAAAGCCGCCCATGGTCGTCTCAAATTCCTTGATGTATTGATCGAGAACCTGCTCCGTCTCGATGACATAGGGGGTGAGCATGATGAGCAATTCTGTTTTTTCGACCTGCTTGGACTCATACTTGAACAGATACCCCAAGAGCGGTATATCCTTCAGGAAAGGGACGCCGCTGTCCGAGACGGTCCGGTCTGTACCAATCAGCCCGCCAATGAGAATGGATTGCCCGTCCTTTACCGCAAGCTTGGTCTTTAATTCCCGTTTTCTGATGGGGGCTGACTGGACGCCGTTTTCCGGCACCTCAAGGGCCTTACTGATGGTCTGTTTGATATCCAGCAGAATGATGCCGTCGTAGTTGATCTGGGGGGTGACCTCAAGGATCACACCCGTATCTTTATACTGGATGGTCTTGTCGACTTTATCTTCACCGCTAATGTTTTCCGTAACACTGGTGACGATGGGCACCTCTTGCCCGACATTTACTATAGCGGTTTCGTTATTGAGCACCAGAACCTGGGGGGAAGAGAGGATGGAGAGGTTGGTGGCTCCAGCCAGCGCGTTCAACAACCCCTTTACATCATTGCCAGTATTCACCAGCATGGACAACCCATTGGTTAAGGCGTTTTCGGTATTAAACACCGTGGAGCCGACATCCATGCTGTATTTGGTGCCATTATTCCAGCCGAGCAGATTGTTATCAATGGCCCACTCCACCCCGAGGGAAAGTTCATCCTTCAGGAAAACTTCAGCGACAATGACCTCCACCAGGACTTGGCGCGGCAGGGTATCGAGCCGCTCCAGGAGCTTAACAAGACGGCTGTAATCCGGCGGCAGGGCCCGGACGAGAACGACATTTCTATTGTCATCCGCAAGCAGCATGGGGGTTCCGGCAAAGCGCAGTGAGGACATGGGGGGTACGTTACTCTTGGCCGCGTTCTGCGACGTCGCTGTCTTGGCCTCTTTCGGGGTTTTGGTCATTGTCTCGCTTTTCCTGGCGAGGGGCGCTGTCTCGTCATGAATCAAGCGGTTGACGAGGTCGGCAAGTTCGGAGGCCACGGTGTTGCGGGCATTGTAGATATAGATATTATCACGATCCGACCCCTCGGTGATATCAAGCTCCTTGATCCAGCGAACGCCGTTTTCCACCAGGAATTCACTGGGACTCACCAGCAGGAGTGAATTGACCTGCCCGAGCGGGACAATGGTGAGCCCGCCCTGATCACCCTTATTAATGTTCAGGGCGGTGAATATTTTATTCAGTTCCTCTTTGATCTCTTCAACAGGCGCATTCTGAATACGCACCAGGCGGAAGTTGAGTGAGGTGAGCGGCGAGACATCCAGTTGGGCGAGAATGGTGAGGACATCAATGACATTTGTTTCGTAATCGTGAATGAGCAGCCAGTTATGATTTTCCAAGGCTTGAATAGATCCCTTGGGGGAGAGGTATGCCTCCACAAGCTTGATGGAGTCTGCGGCCTGAAGATGCAACAGGGGAACAACCTGCAGGACAATACGACTGCTCGGCTTGAGATCGCTGATATCATCAGGAGTTGAGATATCGCCGGAATAGGGCTTCCGGCTTGCAAAGATATAACTATGAACCCCTTCATCACGCAGATCAAGGCCGTTGATGTGGAGAATGTTCAAGAATACGTCATGAAGCTGATCAACTGGAATCTCCCGGGAGGAACGGATGTTGACCACCCCCTTCACCCCTGGGTCAATAATATAATTGAGCCCCAGCAGATCACCGATAACATGGATCACCTCATAGATATCGGCATTGTCAAAGTTTAAGGTAATGCCTGCACCTTTTTGTCCGCCATCCGCGGCCTCTGGTTTTGGACTGGAAGTCTGCTCCATAATTTTCAGGAGTTGCCGGTTGGTGCCGTCCCCGGTAAACCTAGCCCCAGCAACAGTACTTTGCCGCTCGTCATCCATCCCCATCTCCTGCTCGAGCAAGACAGCGCTTCGGGGTGTCTTGTGAATCCGTGAACGAATATCATCAAGATCAATATCCCGG
>JBFFNY010000170.1:0-4594 GCA_041562955.1 Desulfurivibrionaceae bacterium
ATGACCAAAAAAAAACAACCAGATCATATCGGCTTTGTGCTCGGCGAGCTTGTCGGCAAGAAAAAATGGACGTCCCGTTTTGAGTTGCATCGTGTTTTCACCTTTTGGGATGAGATTGTCGGGCCGGAGGTGGCGGCTCAGGCCAAACCTCTGAAGATGCACGGTACGGTGTTATGGGTTGAGGTCTCGGAGTCGGTCTGGCTGCAGCAGCTGCAGTTCTTGAAAATGGCCTTTGTTGAAAATATCAACAAGCGGTTCGGGGCCGGTGGTCTTACGGATATTCATTTTACGTTGAAACCGCATCGCTATGATCCTGAGCCATCGGTTGCCGAGTATGATCAGCCCGGTCCTTCACCCGCTCCCCAAGATATTGCTCAGTTTGAAAAAATGGTTGGCGCGATTACAGATCCTGATCTGAAAGAGTCGATGCGTCGTTGCTGGTCCACCTTATATCATTATAAAGATCGCTAACCCTGCTTGCTTTTTCACACTGTCTTTTTGTAAGCTGAGTTTTGGGGCACATACTGTGCCGTCTCTATATCCATCTCTTAAAAGACATCCATGTCCATTTCAGGCCTTGATTATTCCAAAGCAACCGTCCTCGTTATTGAAGATGAGGCGACACAGAATCGCATGCTCACGGCTCAGCTGACCAAGGAGGGATATAAGGTGCTGAGTGCTGAGAATGGCCGGGATGGGCTTTTCCTGTGGGAAGAACATCCTGATATTCGTATTGTCATCACCGATATCAGCATGCCTGTCATGGACGGGTATGAGGTGGTGGAGTATATCCGCCGGCATGAAACACATTACACCTATATTCTTGTCCTGACAGGTCTTGCTGGCCGTGATTCGTTGGAAAAGGCGTTGAGCCTCGGGGCGGATGACTATGTTTCCAAACCGATCTACAAGCAGGAATTGCTCCTGCGACTGCAGGGTGCATCGCGCTTGCTGAGAATGGAAGGTCAGGATTCGTTAGTTTTTGCCATGGCAGAGCTTGCGGGGTATCGGAGTGGCGAGACAGGGCTGCATTTGACCCGGGTGAAAGAGTATTCCCGGCTGGTGGCCGATGACCTGCGTATCCATCAACCTGAACGGGGAATAACCAGGGCGCTGGTTGAGGATATTGCCATGGTGAGCCCGCTGCACGATATCGGCAAGGTCGGCATTCCTGATCATATCCTCCATAAGCCGGGTAAGCTCTCCGCGGAGGAGTTTGAGATCATGAAGACGCACCCTGTCCTGGGCGGCAAGGTGCTGCGCGAGTTGTATGAGGAGAACTGGTCAAGCTTTCTTCTCCTCGCCTATGAGGTGGCCATGGGGCATCATGAGAAATGGGATGGTTCCGGGTATCCCCGGGGGTTAAAGGGGGAAGAGATCCCGTTGTCGGCCCGTATTGTCGCCCTGGCGGATGTGTTTGATGCCTTGACGTCCACGCGATGTTATAAAGAGGCCTTCTCCTTTGATCGGGCCAAGTCGATTATCATGAATGGGCGGGGGGTGCAGTTCGATCCGATGCTGGTTGATTCCTGTCTGCGGCTGGAGACGCAGATGCTTGAGATTCAATCCCGTCTCCAGGATACGGGCGAGGATATTTTTTAGAACTCCTTGTCTGAATCGAGAAGAAGGGTGATCGGGCCATCGTTGATGAGGCTCACCTCCATCATGGTCTGAAACGTCCCTGTTGCCACTTCAATGTTTTTACTTCGTAATTGCTCAATAAAGAATTCATACAGACCGTTGGCCAGTTCCGGCCGAGCGGCCTTTGAGTAGGATGGTCGGCGTCCCTTCCGGCAATCGCCATAGAGGGTGAACTGCGACACCACAAGGGCACTGCCGCCCGTATCGAGCAAACTTAAATTCATCTTGCCGTCATCATCTTCAAACACCCGCAGGTTGGCAATTTTATCTGCAAGGTAGGTGGCCTGCTGTCTGGTATCCTCCTGGCTGACCCCGAGGAAGATAAGAAATCCTTTGTCAATGGCGCCGACGATCTGTTGATCCACGGTGACATGACTGTGTTTGACGAGTTGGACGACAGCGCGCATGCGTTCTCCTGATTTAGAGTTTGAACCGGCCAGCTAAAAAAGCGACAAGTGATACCCCTGTGATGACAGCCGTTTCAGCACGGAGTATCTGTCGGCCGAGTGAGATTGTTTTAACATCCTGAGGCAAGGTGTCAATTTCCCGGGCTGAGAATCCGCCCTCCGGGCCGGTGAACAGGTGGACGGGGTGGGCAGGATTGATTTCACCTAATGTGGATAAATCCTGACGCGGTTCACGCTCCCAGAAGAGATAACGTTGGCTGGCGTCGCTGGTGGCAAGAAGTTGCTCGTGTAACGGTGTCGGGTTGATAACAGGCATGGGGTGGAGGCGTTCACATTGCTTGCAGCTTTCCTGGACAATTTTAAGAAAGCGGGCCATTTTCTTGTGGTCCGGCACAACGACACTGGTGTGGTCAGACGTGAAGAGGTGGATCTCATCAACCCCGAGCTCTGTGGCCTTTTGCAGCACCACTTCCATTTTCTTGTTTTTGAGCAACCCTGCGTGGAGAATAATAGGCGGTTGGGCGCGATCAAAATATTGACTTGAACGGATATGCGCGGTGACGGTCCTGCCAACCCCCGTGATGACGGCTTGATACAAAAAGCCTGTGCCGTCATACAGTTCAATCGCGACGTCTGGCTGCAGCCGCAGGACCTTGGTGATATGGCGGGATTCTTCGCTGTCCAGCCGTATATCATGATCGCCTGTGATCTGTTCTGGTTGAATGAAAAAGCGTCTCATACTCTTTTTGCAAACAGAAGGCCTGTCCACTCATCTTCCTGGTTTTCATCTATTAAGGTCAGGCCGCTTGTCTGATAGAGGTTGATAACGGCCTGGGATTGGCTTCCTGTCAGTATTCCGGCAAGGACAAGATGCCCTCCGGCACCAATTCTGGGCAGTATTTCAGGCTGGAGCAGGGTCAGGACATCGGCCGTGATATTGGCAATGACGAGGTCAAAGGTGGACTCAATCGCACCAAGGTCTGTCACGGAGCAGGCGATTTTATCCTGCTCGTTATTCTGTATGATATTATCGAGTGCAGTGGCAACGGCATCCGGGTCATTGTCAATGGCCGTAAGATCAGAGGCGCCAAGCTTGGCACAGGCGAGGGCGAGAATCCCGGTTCCCGTGCCGATATCCAGGACGGTTGAGGGTGGATTTTCTTGATGAAAGAGCGTGTCAATATGGCGCAGGGCCAACCGGGTTGAGAAGTGTAATCCGGTGCCAAAGGCCATGCCCGGGTCAATTTCAAGAACCACTTCATCACTACTTGCAGCATACTCTTCCCAGGTTGGTTTTACCGTGATATGCTTTGATAGTTTGGTGGGTTTATAATTACTCTTCCAGTTTTCGGCCCAGTTTTCCTCGACGAGTGTGGAAAGCTCCACCGTGGGTCCACCGGGTTGTTCAGAGAATGTTGCAATAAGGGAGTCCAGGGCTTGACGCCTGACAGGGTAGTCGTCATCCTTCTCCAGATAGCAGATGATGAGTTCCTTGCCGGATACGGTTTCGGTCTGTACACCCGTCCCGGTGAGTGTTGTCAGTTCATGGATAAGAAGTTCGGCGCGCTCGGGGTCACAGGTTATATTGATCTGCAGCCAGTTTCGCCTGGGGCGATGTTGAAAGTCTGATGTGGTCATGTATGAGTTCCTTTGATGAAGATTGTGGACATAATAGTTCTATCTATAAAGAGCGCAACGCTAAAATAAGATGAAGCCGGGTATGAATAAAGAAAATTTACGAAATTTGCTCCAAAAACTGCAAGAGGGTGATTGCGGAGTGGACGAAGCGGTTCAGGCTATTGCCAGTGGCGGAATGGATGGTTTGAGTTATGCCTGTCTTGATCACCACCGCCATCAACGCACCGGGAGGCCGGAAGTCATCTTTGGTGAAGGTAAGACTCCAGCCCAGCTTGTTGCCATATTTTCCGCGATGTTGGCTGGCGATAATGTCGTCATGGCGACAAGGGTGTCGGCCGAAAA
The DNA here is from genome assembly GCA_041562955.1 of Desulfurivibrionaceae bacterium. Classification (GTDB taxonomy): domain Bacteria; phylum Desulfobacterota; class Desulfobulbia; order Desulfobulbales; family SURF-16; genus JAJRUT01. The sequence goes on from JBFFNY010000170.1 coordinate 4,029, forward strand.
GGCGGAGGTCGTCATGGGAGCACACCCAACGGTTGCATATTATGCGGATGCCATGATGCTTGTCTCGGCAATGCCGCAGGAGAGTCAGCTTGGCGATGGAATCATACAGATCATATCCGCGGGGACCAGTGACTTGCCGGTTGCCGAAGAAGCACGGGTGACATCGCGGAGTCTTGGGAATAGGGTTGAACTGGTTAATGATATAGGCGTGGCAGGAATTCATCGCGTCGTGCATCGCCTGGATGAAATCAGGAGGGCGGATGTTTTGATTGTCGTGGCGGGAATGGAGGGGGCGTTGCCTTCGGTCGTTGCCGGACTGATCAGTGCCCCGGTTATTGCGGTGCCGACCAGTGTTGGCTATGGAACAGGTTTGGGTGGTGTGGCGGCACTTATTGGTATGCTGAATAGCTGTGCTCCGGGCATTGCCGTGGTGAATATTGACAATGGATTCGGTGCATCCTGCATGGCGGACGCGATTCTGAAGGTGGGAGTAAAGAAAAATAGCGGAAAGAATGATGGAGATGGGCCGAGTTAAGAACAATGTTAAAATAAGGTGAAGAAAAGTA
>JBFFNY010000171.1:0-4587 GCA_041562955.1 Desulfurivibrionaceae bacterium
AACCTTGAGGTTTTCGCCATACTGCATCGGGGGCAAAAGACCATCTTTCTTCACATCAGCATCCTGAAGACGCGATGTCAAATTCAGCATCCGGCAGATATCAGGACCATGGAGATCCACATCCATGAGGCCGACCTTATGACCGCGATTAGCAAGACCGAGCGCCAGGTTGACAGAAACGGTGGACTTACCAACACCACCCTTACCGGACATAACTAGAATCTTATTTTTAATTCGACCAAGGGACGAAGAGATTGCCATATCCTGCTGGGCAATCTTCGCATCAGCTGAGCCGCAACTTCCACCACTACTGGAACCACCACCACATCCTGCCATTGTACAACCTCCTAAATAATGAAAAACACTATAAAAAACTACGGAATAATTTGATCATAATTCGCCTTTCCTAACGTTTGAAAAGCAACTATTATATATACTGTACTCGCAGGATTTTTTAAACAGACAAAAGAGACTTGCTTGCCATTTCTATTTTTCACTATACTCTTTTGAGAGTGAACCCAGCCAACGATCTTAACCCCATTTTTTCAGAGACCTAAACCGGAGAGCCCCATGTTCAACTTCCATTTCGGCCATGCAAACGCAATGCTTCGCAAGGTTGAAGCCCACCTCAACAGAATGACATCCGGTGACCTCAGTGAGGAGTTCAGTCAGGAATCAGCAGGCTCTGCCCTGCAGTCCATTGCGGAAATGCAAGCCTCCCTCGCCAATATTTTCGGTACCGTGATAGGGGCATCCGGCAACATGAACAACTCAGCCCAGGAGCTGGGCAATATTGCCAAAACCATGCGTGATGCCGCCGCACGCATGGCTGACCAAACTGGAGATATCGACACCTCAACCACTGAAGTCGAAAACAACCTCTCCTCCATTTCCACTGAAGCAGGCCAAATCACGACCGCCATGTCTGATATCTCAGCAAGCGCCTTCACCTCCGCCGAGAACCTGCAATCCGTGACCTCGGCCACTGAAGAAATGACCTCCACCATTGCTGAAATTGCAGAGAATGCCGAGCGGGCCCGGCACATCGCCCACCAGGCATCCAATGCGGTGCTCAATGCCACAGAAAGGGTCGCAACCCTGGGCAATGCGGCCGAGGATGTCAACAAAGTCATCGGCGTCATCACTGATATTTCCGACCAGACCAAGCTCCTTGCTCTCAATGCCACGATTGAAGCGGCTCGGGCTGGAGAAGCGGGCAAGGGGTTCGCTGTTGTTGCCAGCGAGGTGAAGAACCTTGCATCTCAGACAAGCAGCGCCACAGGCGACATCAGCCGCAAGATCGAAGCCATACATATCGCAACCCAGGCAACCATTGAGGAAATCTCGGTCATCGAGCAGGTCATCAATGATGTAAACAACGTGGTGAGCACCATTGCCGCGGCGGTTGAGGAGCAATCTGTCACCAGCCACGATATTTCAGAAAACATCAATAACGTGGCCTTAAACATCACTGAAATGACGGATTCCGTAAGCAATGCCTCGAATGCCATTGCCAAGGTTTCGCAACGCATACATCAATCCTCTGATCTCGCCCACAAGGTTTCAACCCTGGCCCATGAAATGAATGAAGCCAGCCAAAACCTCAAAAAAGACTCCACCAAGGTGTACGCCACAAGCCTCGAAGTTGCAACCCTCGGCAAAGACATTGACCATGTCACCTCCATTATCAAAATCCCTGTTAAGCTTGAGCAACAGCATAAAAGAACACAGGGGCTCATCACCTACTCTGAGCTGTACAGCGTCAAAATTGCGTCCATCGACATGGAGCACCGCAAAATAATGGATTTTATCAACACCATCCATCACGCCGTTAAAAACGATGCCCCCCTTGCCCAAATCAAAAAAACCCTTACCGGGTTAGCCGAATTCACGGTTGCCCATTTTGCCAATGAAGAGCGCTATTTCGACAAGCATCAGTATCCCGACACGGCAAGCCATAAAAAGGCGCACAAGGCCCTTTTGGATAGGGTGGGAGCCGTTATCAACCAGGTTGAAAACGGCGAGGAGGTCAACTTCATTGACGTCCTCATCTTTCTCAAGGACTGGCTCCAGACCCACATTCTAAAAATTGACAAGAAATACAGCGCGTTTCTAAATGAACATGGCGTGCATTAAAAGAATTAAACCATAAAAAAAGGCCCTTGAATCACGCTGGATCAAGGGCCTTTTCTTCAGTTCATAGTTAAAGATATCACTCACGCATAGCAACAAATTCCACTTTCTCAACCGCCACCTCAAGGTGAAAACGATCCGTCCCGATACTGAAGGCAATGCGGCGATTATCAGAATCAATGAGGTCAGGGGTTAACGTGATGGCACTATTTAAGGCCAAGGCCTTAGGCTGGCCGCAAGAAGAGGTCAAATCAAACTTGGACTCCACGTTGCGCATACACCGGCCCATAATCTGATTGGTGAGTTCGCCTATAGTATCAACCACGTCACCCGAGGTGGATTCCTTTGCAAGTTCACTCTCCGGCAATCCCATGGTGGTCATATAACTTGTATATAAGTTGAGCGCCGCACCAGCCGAAAAATTGATAATAACAAGACCGCTATAATCCCCGGAAAACTGGACAAAACTTCCAACCTCAGGCTTTAAACACACTTTCGGAATCGACATAAAGGTCTTGGAATACTTCACACTCTTCTTCGTACTCTTCTCTAATGTCTTTTGAACGGCCTGGGCAAAAAGAGATGCAATAATATCAATAGTAACGGAGTTATTCACCATATAATTTCCTCAATATAGACTGAACAGCCGGGCTGGCCATTTTAATTAATAGTATAAAAGATGTTCCTTTTCATTGTGCGTTATTGTATGGAAATGAGTCAATATTTTTTGTCATTCCAAAAACATTCACCACATCGAGTCTGCATGGATCACCTTCTCAGTACACAAAACATCTGTCACAGCTTTGGCGCCCACACCCTCTTTACCAACATTTCACTAAATTTTAATGAAAAATGCCGCATCGGCCTCATTGGCCCCAACGGCAGCGGCAAATCAACCTTTCTTGAAATCATCTCAGAGAAACGTCAACCCGATTCAGGGAAAATATTCAAAAAGAAGAATGTTCGCATTGTCTACATCAGCCAGCATGACGATTTCGACGAGTCACAATCCATTGAAGACCTGGTGGCAAGCTATGCCGTGGGTGCTGATGCGACAGAACGGCTCAGTCTCACGAGAAGACATCTGAGTGCTGCCAACTTCACTGACACCACCACCCAAGTGTCCGCCCTCTCCGGGGGCTGGAAGAAGAAGGTTTCAATTGTTTGCGGACTGGTTCAAAACCCTGACCTTCTTTTACTGGATGAACCGACAAACCATCTTGACATCGGCACCATCCTCTGGCTCGAACAGACCTTAAAACAGGCCAAATTTGGCTTTGTTGCCGTCAGTCATGACCGGCAATTCCTTGAAAATATTGCCGAGGAAGTTATTGAAATAAACAAATGTTACCCTGAGGGGAGTATCAGGTTTGCCGGAAATTACTCCAATTTTCTCTTGAGACGGTCGCAATTTCTTGAAAGCCAACAGGAAGCCGAGACCACCCTGGCAAACAAAGTCCGGAGGGAGACGGCGTGGTTACGCCGTGGCCCCAAAGCCCGCGCCACCAAGGCAAAATACCGCATTGATGAAGCCCATAAAATGCAAAGTGATCTGGCTGACCTCAAAAAACTCAACAGCAGCACCAGCCAACAAATGCAGGCCGGGCTCATGGCGACAGGGCGTAAAACCAAAAAGCTCTTCAGTGCCGAGTCAATCCAGAAGAGCTGGGACACCACACCGCTGTTTAAGGATCTCTCCTTTATTCTTGGGCCCAGAGACAGACTTGGACTGGTGGGCAAAAATGGTTGCGGCAAGACCTCACTCATGCATATTATTGCCGGAAAGGACCGCCCTGATTCCGGCACCGTAACCTATGCTGACAAGGTCAAGATAACCCTGTTTGATCAAAAACGGGAACAGCTCGATCAAAACCAAACCCTGCGCCAGGCATTAGCACCGGATGGCGACTCCGTGCTCTATCAGGGGAGACCCATTCATGTGGCCGGCTGGGCCAAACGTTTTTTATTCAGCCCCGACCAGCTTGAAATGCCCGTCTCCCATCTTTCCGGCGGCGAGCAGGCGCGGATCCTCATTGCGGGATTCATGACCACCGAAGCGGATATTATTCTTCTTGATGAACCAACCAATGATCTCGACATTGAATCCATTGAAGTTTTAGAAGAGAGCCTGCAGGAATTTTCCGGGGCCATTGTCCTCGTCAGCCACGACCGTGCCTTCCTCAACTCTATCGCCACAGAGGTCATAGGTTTTAATCCAGCCACCCATAATTGCCAGATCTATGGCGATTGCGAACAATGGCTGCGAGACACCAGTGAAAAGCCGAAACAAAAAAAGGCCAAAAAGAGTACACCGGCGAAGAATCAGCCCAAGGTAAAGCTGAGCTACAAGGAAGAGAAAGAACTTGAGGCCATAGAAAGTCTCATCCATGCGGCTGAAGCCGAACTTGAAACGTGCCAGGACAAGGTGAGTGATCTTACCGCCGCATCTGACCC
>JBFFNY010000172.1:0-4575 GCA_041562955.1 Desulfurivibrionaceae bacterium
AAGAGTAGGGGGCGAATCTCCTGTATCACGTTGAATCCAGCTCCAAATCTCCGTTCCTGATCTGCGCTGCGTAATCCCATGGCTTTATGCAGCGCTTTGCTGTGTATGTTCTTGTGTTTTCTTGGATTAGTCCTTGCCAAGAGTTTCTCCTCTGGCATATCATTTTTAATGATTAGTGTTGTCGTGCTGCTCGATCCATGCTGAACTCTTCTGCGCCTATTTCAATAGTGTGAACAGGTTTCAAATGTCGCAGCTGAGGAGAGTCAAGGGCTGGACTCCTGTGGCTCCGAGTTTAAAAGGGGGTTGTTCTTCTCTTGATTTACCTGTTTGAACTGAAGTTATCTTCAACTGTGGTTGTCACTGCCTATGAATAATGAATTTGCTGCTATTTTTAAGGAAGAAGCCCAGGAGCTTTTAGAAAATCTCGAACAGGATCTGCTTGATTTGGAAGATGATCCTGATAATAGCGAGATTGTGGATAGAGTTTTTCGGACTATGCACACGATTAAAGGGTCCGGGGCGATGTTTGGTTTTGTGGATGTGGCCGATTTTACGCATCATGTGGAAAATGTTCTTGCTGAGGTCAGGGAAGGGCGTCTTGCTGTAACGCGTGTCCTGATAAGTCTGATTTTACAATCCCGTGATTATATTACTTCTCTTATTGCCTCCCCCGATACCGACCGGAGCGTCGGCATCTCTATAACTGAAGCGTTGGCTGAACTTTTAGCCGCAAGCCCGGAACAGGAAGGGCTGGATAAATCATCTGGACCTAATTCTGAACGTGAATCTGGTGGCCATTCACCCTCGGAGTCGACCACCCAGTCTCTGCAGGAACAATGTTCCGTTATTGCCGGGGAGTTATTTGTTCTGGTGGCGACCCCTGATGATCAGACCGTCCTGGCTAAACTTCGAGATGATTTCAACAATCTGGGCCAGGGTATTCAGCAGCTCGGGTGGGGTGAGTTTGCTGAATTCCCCCGGGAAGTAGCGGATTGTATCGGGAGGGCCATGGGGCAGGGTGATGTTTCTTTACCGTTCCTTGATTTATGCGATACGGCACGGAATTTTTTAGAAGATGTTTTCAAGTCGGGTGAACCGCCAGAAGAAAAGAAATATCAGGGTATTCTCAAGAATCTTGAAGATGAAGCCGGCATTACCGGTGCAGCGGAGGATTTTCAACCTCTCCCTGATCTTCTGGGAGAAATTTTAGTGGAGCAGGGGCATGTTGCAGAGGAAATTATTGATGTAATTGTGGAGCAACAGAAAACAGAGCCGCTTGGAGAGATGCTGGTCGCCGCCCAGATTGTGGGGCAGGGTGACGTTGATAAGGCCTTGGAGGAGCAGCAAAAACGTAAAACGGACAACGCTGTTTCCCGAACACTCAGCTCACAATGGGGGGGGGCAAAAAGCGATTCAATCCGTGTTGCCGCAGAAAAACTGGATACATTGATCAATCTGGTCGGAGAACTTGTTGTTACTCAGGCCCGTCTTTCGGAGCTCGGCGGGGCTCATCCGGCTCTGGAGCTTTTAGAGTCCATTGAAGATGTCGAGCGCTTGACTACAGAATTGCGGGAATGTGTGTTGAGCGTACGCATGCTCCCCATCGGTTCAACGTTCTCCCGCTTTAAGCGGCTTGTCCGTGACCTGAGTAATGATCTTGGCAAAGATGTGCAGCTTTTAACCTCTGGTGCGGAAACAGAACTTGATAAGACCATGCTTGAAATGCTTGCTGAACCCCTTGTTCATATCATTCGCAATGCAGTGGGTCACGGCATTGAGACACCGGCTGAACGTGAAGCAAAGGGGAAGGCCCCTTTTGGTACAATTTCAATGAGTGCCATTCATTCAGGGCCGAGTGTTGTGGTGGTCATAAGTGATGACGGCAGGGGTATTGATTGTCCGGCTCTGTACAAAAAAGGGCTTGCCCTGGGGCTTATTTCCCCTGATGTAAAACCTACGGACAGGAAGGTGTTGGATCTTATTTTTCAGCCGGGGATGTCCACTTCGGAAGAGGTGAGTGCGGTGTCAGGTCGCGGGGTCGGGATGGATGTTGTGTACTCTTCCATTGCGAAATTGAAAGGCACTGTTGCCGTGACGAGTGGCCCCGACATGGGGACAAGTATGACCCTTACTCTGCCCTTAACCCTGTCGATTATTGATGGCCTCCTTGTTGAGGCTGCAACGACACGGTTCATTCTTCCGCTGCTGCAGATTGAAGAATGTGTTGAGCTGTCTGACCAAGGGATGACGTGCAGAAATGGCCGGCATCTGTATCAGTTCCGGGACCAGCTTATTCCATTTATTCGTTTGCGAGAGTTTTATGGCTTTTCCGGTGACCGTCCTGAGCTTGAACAGATGGTCATTGTCCGCATGAAAAAAGAATTTCTGGGCGTTGTTGTTGATCATGTGATTGGTGACCATCAGACCGTTATAAAATCACTCGGCTGGGTGTATCGGAAGGCTCCCGGACTCTCCGGCGCAACGATTCTCGGGGATGGCCAAGTGGCCCTTATTCTGGATATTGCGGGGATGCATCAGCAGGCCATGGCTGAAGAATTGTTGGTCGGCTAGAGGACGGATCGGTCATGATGAGTGTGAAACATCATTGGGATATCCCGGTTCTCTCGGATGCACAGTTTAAAAAAATGGCGGCTTTTATTTATGATGCCTGTGGTATTCACCTCTCAATTGTAAAAAAGACCATGCTCACGTCGCGCTTGATCGGTCGACTGCGTGCATTATCGATGGATAGTTTTGAAGACTATTACGATCATGTGACCGATGACCGGGGGCGTGGTGAAGTCACGCATCTGATTGATGCCGTTGCAACCAATAAAACGGATTTTTTCAGGGAAGAGAGTCATTTTTCGTTTTTAGTTTCCACTCTTTTACCCCGGTTAAAGAGCGAACGGGTCATTACTCAGAATTGTCTGCAGATATGGAGTGCCGGGTGCGCAAGTGGCGAAGAGCCTTACACCATGGCGATGGTGTTAGCTGAGTATGCAAAGAAATGTCCTGGCTTTGATTTTAAAATTTTCGGGTCAGATATCTCCACCAGAATTCTTAAGCAGGCCAATGCCGGGATCTATCAGGATAGGAAAATAACACAGATTCCGCAGGATATGGTTCAGCGCTATATGCTCAAAGGGCGTGGAGAAAATCAGGGGCGGCACCGGATTGTTCCTGAGCTGCAGGGGAAAGTTACCTTCAAGCAGGTTAATTTTACTGATAGAGTGTTTCCTTTCAAGACCTTGTTTGATGTGATTTTTTGCCGGAATGTCATTATCTATTTTGACAAGAAAACCCAGATTCATTTGTTTAAAAAGTTTTATGAACACCTCAAGCCAGGAGGTTTTTTTCTGATTGGTCATTCTGAGATGATGCCAGCTGTGGGCGCTCAGTTTGAAAAGGTGGAACCGACCGTATATCGGAAAATATAAGAATAGCATGGATATATTAAGTAATTTCGTTGAAAAAGATATGCTCGAGCAGATCAGGATTCTTGAGCAGGTAACGACGGCAAATGATGTCCATGCCGTGGCACCGTTGTTGGATTTATATGAAAGTCATGGGTGCGATCAGGCGGTGGAAGGGGTTATCTATCAGACCCTGCAGCAACTCATGAAGGGGGATGACAATGCTGTTATGCTCGGGCTGAGTCATCCTTCTGTTGATATTCAACTTCTGGCCATACGTTGCGGGGGGGAAGCTGGCTCAGAAAAATTTCAGGCGTATCTGCTTGAAAAACTTCAAGAAACCACTGACCCTGTCATGCTGGGCGCGATCATTCGTTCCATGGGGCAGTTCACTGATCCCGAATTAATCACGGTACTCCTGCCTTATATGCACCATGAGGATTCCAGTGTTGCCGCCAGTTGTCTTGAACTCTTGGCCTCCCTTGGCGGAAAGGAGGCGCGGGACAGCTTGATTGATCTTGTCGAGCGGGAAATTGTCAATCTTGACTGTCAAGGTGGTTGCTCCTTTGTTGCTGGTCTTGGAATGGCTTGTCTGAGCCAATTCGCAGATGAGAAAACCTTACAGTTCCTCATAAAACATATTCATCATGTCTCCCCCGCATTCCGGCGTCTGGTGGGAGAAACCCTTATTCGCATGGGCAGTGATGCTCTCCCGGCCTTAATCAGATGTGTACAGCTCGGCAGTATCGATGAAAAGATCATGGCCATTAATTGTCTTGGTTTTATTCGTCACCGCAAAGGCGCGGAGTTGCTCATTGCTGAATTAGGGGAAGCGTATGCCGAGGATGCTAATGTTCGCTTTGCTCTGTATGAGGCTGTAGGGCGTGTTGATTGTTTACGGTCAGCCCTGTGCCTTTCCGCGGCCTTATTTCTTGAGCAGGACGAATTTGTTATCAATGCGGTGTTGACCGGGCTGGAGAGAATTTGTCACCCCGGCCTGACCAAGGTCTTCCTTGATCATGTCTCTGATAAGAATTGGGCCCGGGCTATGGTGCGCAAGCTGTTATCGTTACGGGCTAAAAATATGCTGCAGATGATCTATGACATTCCGGAGTATCGATCTCTTTTGGTTGAGGAGGTTTGTGCTCGAGGTGATAAA
>JBFFNY010000173.1:0-4532 GCA_041562955.1 Desulfurivibrionaceae bacterium
ATACGAGCCATCCGGTTGCACATGGGTATCATTATGATACCCGACAAGTTTTGCGTACAGCTGATGCACGTCTGCTGACCGGGCAAACATCTCCATATCGAGAAATGCCTTCTCGAAATAATTCACCATCTGATGTTTTTTTATATCATGGGAGGCATCAAGCCGGTTAAACGCCTCATGGCGCAGGGTGGTCACCGTTTCAAGGAGCACACCCATGTCCGCCTGCCGTTCAGAAAAAAATGACTCAATCTGCGCCTTCTTAATAGACCGAACCCCCGCCAGTTGATTATATGCAGCAAGGGACAGGGCGGACTTTGCCTTAAATAAAGAGGTCAAACCAATTGTCGCAAAGGGGACAACGCCGACAGCCAGAAAGGCCACAAGCAATTTAGGACCCAATTTCATATTCTTAAACATCATGTACCCCCCTTGGGTATGTGATCATTTTGAAAAACTACATAAACCCGACAGCTTTTATCCCATGCTGGACAATAAAACGTGGGAGCCGAACCCCGCACTGAACTCTTTCCCATCTTTACCATTGAGCAGACACGGACAATCAAGCCGGATCCTTACTCCCTCCCCGACCTTCCCCATGCCCCAGATGTTATCTTCTTCAGACATAGTCTCGACCTAAGGAGCTAAAAAACCATCCGGGTCAACCACACCCTTATCACGCAAAAGCTGAAAATGATCTCGGTCCATGCCAAGGACATGCTCTACCAGCCAGCCCCCCAGAAACTGCAGGACCTCCTCGCTGACATCCTCCCGTTTTTCAATTTTGCCGGTGGTCTCATATACTTTTCGAACAAAGGAATAATGGGCCTTCCGGTGAACCGCATACACCTCAGGGGCAAGTTTCCAGAACACGTCCTCAGCTTTAAAATGGTAGTCCATATAATCAGCCATCAACTCCAGCGCCTGCAGCACCGCCTGGTTCCCGGTTTTTTCCCGCCGGGCATTAATGAGATTCTTAAAAATCAAGAATAACTTCTTGTGCTGGGCATCAATGAGGGGGACCCCCACCTCATACTCATCAGACCAGTTATATTTCTCAGGAAAATCACCCTGCAGCAAAGAATCCATCAAAGCCATACGCTTTCACCATGAAATTAGTTCTAGTTTCGCTTCTTATTTTTCTTGAGGGGGATCGTCACTGTCAACTGTCGACTGCTCTATGACTTTATGCACATCCAGAATCAAACACACCTCGCCATTGCCGAGAATGGTGCATCCGGAAACCCCGCCGACATTGCCATGGGTTGAGATATATTTTGACAAACCCTTTATAACCGTTTGCTGCTGGCCGAGGATTTGATCGACAAAGAGACAAACCCGTTTTCCGGCATCCAGGACAATGAGAATACCATCTTCAAGCTTGCGACTGTCAGGCTCAATATGATGGAGATCATGGAGACGATATACAGGTAAGAGATGGGAGCGAACCTTTACAATCTCCTGGCCATCAGGGGACATTGTAATCATGGCAGGTGTGGGTTGAAACGATTCTCGGATGGACAGAATCGGCAGAATATATTTCGACTGACCAGTGCGAACCATCATGCCCTCAATGATGGCCAGGGTAAGTGGAATACGTAATGTAATGGTGGAGCCAACACCTGGAGTTGACATCACCTCAACCTCACCGCGAACCTTGATTAAATTCTGCCGCACGACATCCATGCCAACACCGCGACCAGAAATATCAGTGACCTTCTCGGCTGTGGAAAAACCCGGGGCAAAGATGAGCTGATACACTTCCGCCGGGGTAAGGCCCCTCACCTCATCTGCCGTATACAGGCCGTTTTCAACCGCCTTGGCACGAATTTTCTCCTGATTCAGCCCTCGGCCGTCATCGGAAATGGAAATAATGATCGACCCCTCTTCATGGGCTGCGGCCAAACGGATAACGCCTGTTTCATTCTTATGACCGGCCTTACGTTCATCTGGCGGCTCCAGACCGTGATCCATACTATTGCGAAGGATATGCACCAAGGGGTCGGTGATAATTTCAATGACGGTTTTATCCACCTCTGTTTCTTCACCAGAGATCTGCAAATCCACCTTTTTCCCGGACTTTCGGGAAAGATCATGAACCAAGCGAATCATTCGCCTGAATAAACCCGCCACAGGAATCATGCGAATGGTCATGGCCATTTCCTGTAGATCCCGCACCAGTTTGGTCATATGTTGCGAGGCCTTACTGAAATTCTCAAGCTCAAGCCCGTCAAGATCCGGGGAGTTGATGAGCATGTTTTCAGCAATAACCATCTCACCGATCAGATCAATGAGGGAATCAAGCTTTCCGAGATTGACTCTGATATCCTGTGGCGTTGTACTGACCGCAACTTTTTTAGTTTTCTTTTTTTCCCGTATTTTTCCCTGTTTCAACAGGGCATCTGCCACCTGCTCGGCAGATGCCGCTCCGGTTTCAACCAAGATCTCACCAAGGGGTTTATGCTGACGGGCGATGGCATTGTCGATATCAACCTCAGCCACAACACCCTGGGCCACCAGGATATCCCCCAGCCGCTCTGGTTCTTTTTCAACCCTGTCGGCCAATTCACGCCTGTCAGCCGGCAGATATTCACTGAGCATGTCCAAGTAAATCTCGAGCCCGTCAATTTCACCAGATTCGCCCTGGCCGATTTCGCCGATGGCGTCTTTGGCGATATCAATTAATTTCAGCAGACAATCCGGGACCGAGTCAGGAGAAAGACAACACCCTTCCCGGAGCGATTCCGTAACCGTTTCCATCCGACGACAAAGGCGTTCAAGATCAGTAAACCCCATAAAGGCGCAGTTTGATTTTAAGGCATGCAGCCCGCGAAACAGATTCCCGATATGAGCCGCAGGATCCCCCTTCTGCTCTGCATAACTGACAAGACTACTTTCAGCCGCGGCAACCACATCATTACATTCCTCAACAAAACGATCCACCATCTCTGCATCTGGTTTTTCTTCAGGAACGGGGGCATCTAAATCAATGGCAACGTCTCCCTGCACCAGGCCAGAGGGAGTCAGGGCATCATCTAATTTTCGTTTTGCTTCAAGGGCTTGCTCTTCCAGCGATCCATCTTCAAAATACTGCTCAACATGGTCCAGCGCCTCTTTCAGAAAATCACACCCCATACAAAAGAGGTCCACATGATTCGGGCTGAGAATCAGCTCACCAGTGCGAATTTTATCGAGTAAATTTTCTGCGGAATGGGCTGTTGCCTGAAGATGATCAAATTTGAGAAAGCCGGCCGCACCTTTGATGGAATGGAAAAGGCGGAAAATAGAGTTGATCAGATCCGACTTCTCATGCTCATCAACATTATCCCCCAGACAGACCTGCTCCATGGTTAAGATATCCGGCTCCAGATTCTCCAAAAGTTCTCGGACTTCCTGGACAAATTCCTGGACAAATTCCTGCTGTTCACGATCTATGATTGGCAACATTAGTTAATTCACGGTATATTTTTTTCAGGTTAAAACTTGCTGCAATTCCTATCCGGTATTTTACGTATTATTTTTTATTACATCACATTTCCACGGCAGATTCTATTAAATTAGTTTTCTTAAAGAATATTAAACTATTCCAAAACCTTCGACAGGATCCATTACTATGTCAATATTCAAGCAGGAGTGGGATGTAACAATGGCCATGGCCGTCTTAGAGAATAAAACCGTTGATGCGAAGCTTTGGGCGGAAGCGGTTGAATGGCTCATGATGTATGGCCCAGCACCAGTTCAAGACCTTTTAACTCAAGCCTCAAGCATGGCAACCAATACACATTTTCCCGAGCTCACCCCCACGGGATATGGAGCTGACGGGTCGCCGCTCTATAACATCACAGAATTAGCGGAAACCCTCGGCATTTCAGCCGAAGAGGTCAAAGAGACGTTACAACAAAAAGAGCAGGAGCGTGACATTCAGCATCTGTTTTCTGAGGACGATTCTCTTCCTGTTCAATAAAATTCAGGCCTGAGGAGAAGGGCGAAGCGCCGGCTGTGTTGGGACAGGACAACACCTCGGGATATGACGGATGAGGAAGGGAGAGGACAGAGGAAACGGGTTTTAAAACAGGAGGGACAGCCGGTCAGGCTTTATATGAGATGAAAGTTCGAGAGTAAGCCTGGGATGCTTGTCAGAGATACTCCTGCCAATGCACAGCTATACACTGCTGATGCAGACGAAGAAGCTCTTCCATCTCGGCATCGGCAAGCTGTTCAATTTGGACAATCTGTTCGTCCAAGTCCAGGCCTTGCAAATGATGCAGCGGGCAGTCTGCAACAGAAGGCCGAACAAGGCAATTCGTAACCAGCCCCAAAATTAAACCATTTTCAAGTGATCTATCCCGCATAACCTCTCTCCCCAAGGTCAACCAATAAACACTCTATTCGGCTTAGAGTAGCAATGCCTGCAAGGGAATTCCACCTCTTTTAAAGAAAATCCTGAGCCAGCACTGAAATAGGCCCCAGGTCACCTTTCACCAATACCCCCCCAGAACCACGAGAATTACAATTCATACCCCTTCATCTTCTGC
>JBFFNY010000174.1:0-4517 GCA_041562955.1 Desulfurivibrionaceae bacterium
CAGTCTCAATCAGGAAATTGCCCAGACCGTTCTTGAGCAGATGGGGTGCCAGGTGGCTGTCGCCGGCAATGGTTTTGAAGCGTTAACCTGTCTTGTCGAAAATGAGTTTGATGTTATTCTGCTGGATATTCAGATGCCTGTCCTTGATGGATATTGTACGGCCCATTTTATTCGATTTTTAGAGGAAGACCCAGGGTTTAAAATTGAGGGCGTGTGCACGAAACGTGATACCGCTTCAATTAAAACAACACCGTGTTATGCCTCTGAAGTTGTTAGTTTTGACTTGCTTGAGAAATTAAAAGAAAAATTGAAGGGTAAGCATAATTATATTGTTGCCATGACGGCGAATGCCATGCCCGGAGATAAGGAAAAATGTCTTGCTATTGGCATGGATGATTATTTGACAAAACCATTCCTGCCTGAAGATGTCATGATGATTTTAGATCAGTTCAAATTACAACCTGTGGCAAGCGGGTCGAGCCGGAACGTCGTTCCTGTCCCTGCTGAAATGTCCATGAGGGAACAGGCGGCCGCTCATTTGTCCCATGCCTATATGCTTAACGATGAACAGGTTGAGTTGTTGCTCAAGAAGTCGGTTGAGGTATTGAAGCAGGAGCTGAAGTCCTTATCGTTGGCATGGGACACTCAGGATTCAAGTCTTTTACACCAGGCGGCCCATAAAATTAAAGGGTGTTGTTTAAACTTGGGCCTTGCTGCGGCGTCTGAGCAGGCGCAAGAGCTTGAATCTGCTGCCCTGCAGGGTGCTCATCCTCCCAGTCAGCAAATGCTTGATGTTTTTATTTCACAAATTCAAACCTTTATTTTGAGTGAAGAAGGGTTGCCCGAATAGATATGTTGTTATCTGAGCTGGTCTGAGTCGGGCAGGACAGGACCTTGTTGAAATGTTTGCCTCTTAATCTTTATGTCTCTGTGAGCAGAATGATCACCTTATTTGACCAAGACACCCATAAAAATATTTTCTTTTCGGATCTCTCGGTTGGCACCATGGTGCAGGCCAATCAGCATCTCATTGTTCATAATGGGGTGGGGATGCTGCTTGATCCAGGCGGTCACAAGGTGTACACCCAGCTTTTTGCGCAGCTGTCAAATGAGATGCCGATGAACGGCTTGCAGCATCTCTTCTTCTCCCATCAGGACCCGGATGTTCTTGCCGCGGCAAATGGCTGGCTGATGATTACGGATGCCAAGGCCTATCTGTCAGGCCTGTGGGTTCGTTTTATTCCTCATTTCGGTGTGGATGACCTGGTTGTTCGTAAGGTTACACCGATTCCTGACGGGGGAATGTGTGTAGATGTCGGCGGGGCTGAAATCAAGTTGATCCCGGCACATTTCCTCCACTCAGCTGGAAATTTTCAAGTGTATGATACGGTTTCCAGGATCCTGTATACGGGTGATCTTGGGGCTTCATTTGGCCAGGATTATGATCTGGTTGAGGACTTTGATGCGCATATTAAGTATATGCAGGGATTTCATCAGCGCTATCTTCCCTGCAGTGACGCGCTGAAAATGTGGGTTAACACGGTGAGACAACTTGATATTCACACCATCGCTCCCCAGCATGGCGCAGTGATGCAGGGTGCTCTGGTTGAGCAATTTATCGATTGGCTTGAGACACTGGAATGCGGTCTTGAGCTCATGGGTGATTCGTATCCTATTCCCTCATTGCATCGGTGATGTCGCATTCTTTAGCGATATTTGCGGGTGAAGGCGCAATGCGCTGCAAAAAAAAGAGAGAGGCTTGCGCTAAGTCAAGGATGTTCTTTGCGAAGGGGCGTATGGTAGAGGCTCAACTTCTGCAAGAGGATTATCATGAAAAAAATATCTTTAAACGACTCCAATGAGTTCAGTGAGAAATCGTTCAAACGGTTTCTTCTCCACGATTCAGCCTATTTTCGGGTCCTAAATTTCAATATCGGTGCAGGTCAGACCTTTCCGGTTCATTCCCATCCGGCCGACGGACAGCTGACAATTCAGGTGATCTCGGGTGAAGGGCAGTTTCTTGCTGCAGATGACGTGTCTATGCAGGCACTTCCCGGCGATATCCTGGTGAGTGATATCAGCGAGCCGCACGGGGTTCGTGGTGTCACTGATATGCGTATTCTGGTGACAATTGCCCCGCCGTTTTAATCGTTCAGGGTTGTCTGCCCCCTTCTTGGGAAGGGTTTTCTGCAATACCAAACGGGATAGGTTCTTAATGGGATTATCCCGTTTACTGTTTGAGCGGTGCCCCGTCTCCGGGTTGATCCGGTAAAGTGACGGCCCGTCTCATGGGTATCCTGCAAGAGTGCCATCATGGCGTCATCTGGCAGGGGGGCAGGCCTGCTTGTCCTTTAAGTCTGGTATTCACCCTGATGTCGGTTCCCTGGTCCATGATTCTCCTGTCCTGGCAGGCGACAATTTTTTCATCACCAGCCGCTCCCATGATGTGATTTTCAGTCATCCGCTGCAATCCTCCCCATTCTGAACCCGGTGCCACCTGTGACCAAAACGGAGTGGTTGCCGCACCGCAAATTCCCCCGCCGTCCAACGGTAGCAACCTCGCTGTCATACCATGCTTCTTTCAGTCTGAAATTCATCATGTAAAATACTTGTACTGGCTCATGCTGTCAGGCAGGGTGGGCGGGGCTCAATGTGCAGGTGGGGATCAGGCCAGGAACTTCAGGAGATAGGTGCTGGCGATAAACAGGATGCAGAGGCAAAGGATGAGTTTGATCCACCTGGCAGGAACATATTTTTGGCATTTGGCGCCAAGGTACATGCCACAAAATCCGCCAATTCCGAAGAGTAAGCCCAAGGGGTAGTCAGGGCTCACGGACAGGCCCGGGTAGAATCCTGCGAGGAGTTGATAAAAAAGAACACCGGCCACAGAGGTGATAAAGGTGCCCATGAGGGTGGCCCCGGCAATAATATGCACCGGCAGCCTGAAGAAGGTGATGAGGAACGGGGCGATTATGGCCCCACCGCCGATGCCATAGATGCCGCCAATGATGCCGACCAGGGTGCAGAGACTCAGAACCCCGATTGTGGAGAAGGTGTAGCGGGTGTTGTCAAATTTAAAGTCAATGTGGTTGAGACAGTAGTGGATGTCTGAAACGGTAAAGCTTGCATGGTCACGCTGTGGTTGAATGTTTTCCCTGGGCGATGGGGGCGCCAGAAGATCCTTGGCCAGCCGTATCCCGATATAGCAAAGGACAAGTCCTGCAAAAAATTTAAAATTGGTGGGGTCAGGGAGATATTCAATCCGGATCCACGCACCGATGAGCACGCCGGGTAAGGTTCCGGCCACCACGCACCAGGTGAGGGGCCAGACCATTCTTTTTTCTTTAATGTACCGGTACACCCCGCTTGGAATGGCGATGATGTTAAACAGCTGGTTGGTACTGCTGACCGATGGCGCGGTGTATCCCAGCACACTCATCTGAAAGGGGAGGAGGATAAAGGCCCCTGATATTCCCGCCATAGAGGTGAAGAAGGAGACGATGAAGGCCACGAGAGGGGGGAGAAGGATCCAGGTTTCAACCTGGGAAACGTTGAAGAGGATGGGGTTGAAGAGGTTCATGACGGGCCGTTGTAGGGTTTTAAGGGCAAGGAACTGGTCTTGCGGAGAGGAGAGCCTGCATATTTAACCCTCTGTCATTGTTCAGGCTTCCTGCTGGTACGACATGCCGCCGCGTTCACGGTGTCGGATTTTCCACCCTGCATCGGATCGGTGCTGGCTGGACAGCTGGCCGTACATTATTCGATTCCGGAACATTGAGTATGGGTTACAATAATTTCCATATCTTGCTGCTCTTTTTTCGTGCCCATCTGGTCGTAAAATACAAAAATATACTCTTGTCCATCAGTAATTCTTTGTCAATAGAATCGTAATGATGGTGGCATGAGAAAAGTTCGGCTCCCCTAATAAAAATAGTTGCTTTTTGTCTGTGCAGTAGTTATTTTCTTTTTCCAAGTTCGGGTTGACGAACTTTTGTGTGGGGTCTGTTTCTGGGTGATCATCCTGGGTCCGGGTGATGAAGAATCATGTTCCCGCAGTCACTATTTTGACGATGGAGGAAACCATGACGATTGATCTGTTGTTAACAGGGCTTGTTGTCGTTGCAGCATGTTTTTATGTTATTCGCAAGCTCATGAAGCCTGGCGGTTGTGGTGGGGGGTGTGCATGTTCCTCCAAAAAGGAATCTCCTGAAATTGTCGATTTAAGAGATAGTGAGAAACAGGAATAGGTTATGGCTAAGATTTTGATTCGTAAGATGGAGAAGAACCAGCACGGGGTTATTACTGCCGTCAAGGTTGGCGGTATTCTCGGGCAACGGATTCGTGAAATGGGGCTCGTCCCCGGCTCAGAAATTTCGATACAGGGGCGAGCACCGCTCTACGACCCTGTCGCCATTCGCATCATGGGCGGGACATTGGCCCTGCGCAATAATGAGGCGGATTACATAGAAGTAGAGGTGCAGGACTGATGGCGACGACCCATTTTAACATGGCCCTGG
>JBFFNY010000175.1:0-4487 GCA_041562955.1 Desulfurivibrionaceae bacterium
CCGGTCTGGTCGCGCCAGCGATGGTGTGGGCTTGCACACCGCCTTGGTCGTGGTCACTGCTGGTTTGCGCACTGCCTGGTATCCATAGCCCGGGGGGGAGCTTGTTCCGCCCGGCTCCGGGTTGGGGAGTGGCGGGGCGTTTGGGGCGTCATGATCCATGGCGGCCATGATTTCCACCCGTTCCTGGTCTGTACCCTTGTCCATGGTTTTCTGGGAGAAGATGACGGCATCAAGTCCTAACGCATCTTTGACGAGCTGCAGGGCTTTGGGTGCTGTTGAGGCTTCAAATCGTTTAATAATCATAATTGGTTTCGTATCTCGTTCTTATTTCTGTTTCGAAGCGTTGAGTTCCACGGTGCCAAGGGAGTTGATTTTCACATTACTGGTGAGCTCTGAGGCTGAAAGAACCATGACCTGGGGGGCAAAGGGTTCGATGAGCTGGCGTAAATGTCTCCTTGTGACCGGCGTGGAGAGGAGTACCGGCTGATACCCTTCCTGGGCAACCCGTTCGGTTTCCTTCAGTACGGCTGTGACAATGGCCTGGCCAAGATTCGGTTCCAGAGAGAGAAAGGACCCCTGCTCGGTTTGATGAATCGATTCACGGATGAAGTCCTCAATCTGAGATTCAATGGTCAGGATATGGAGTACGCCCTTGTCATCGACGAGGTTGCCGATGAGGGAACGGGACAGTTTCTGGCGCACATATTCTGTGAGCAGATCAGGGTTCTTGGTGGTGACTCCAAAGTCCGCAAGGGTTTCAGCAATGGTCAGCAGGTCACGGATGGAAACACGCTCCCGTAAAAGATTTTGTAACACCTTCTGCACCCCGCCGAGGGACAGGACATTGGGGACCAGTTCCTCAACAACCTTGGGATGCGTCCGGGCAAGATGGTCAAGCAGTTTCTGGGTGTCCTGACGGCCAAGGAGTTCCTGGGCATGGTTGCGCAGCACCTCGGTGAGGTGGGTTGCCACCACGGTTGCCGGGTCAACCACGGTGTAGCCGGCAAGCTGTGCCTCATCCTTCTTGTCTTCACTGATCCACATGGCGGGAAGCTGGAAGGCTGGCTCCACCGTCGGGATCCCTTCAATCTCGCGCTTGGCTGCCCCGGAATCCATGGCCAGGAAATGTTTCATCAGGAGTTCGCCCTTGGCAATCTCGACCCCTTTCAGGAGGAGGACATACTCATCCGGGTTAATCTGGAGATTGTCGCGGACATGGAGCGGCGGTAAAATCATACCGATTTCCGTGGCAAATTGCCGCCGGATCCCGCGGATCCGTTCCAGCAGATCGCCGTCCTGATTCTCATCCACCAGCGGAATGAGGCCGTAGCCCACTTCCAGCTCCAGGGTGTCCATGGAGAGGAGGGCTTCCACGGTTTCTGCCGATCCGGGCTGTTCCTGTTCCTGCGCCTTCACCTCGGCCTTGGCCTCATCCTCTTCCTCCTGGCCTTTATGCTGGAAGGCCATCCAGGCGAGTCCGCCCATACCGACGCCCAGTAATAAAAAAGGGACATGGGGCAGTCCGGGAATGAGACCGAAGAGGATGATGATGGCCGAAGAAACCGCAAGGGCCTCGGGCTGTTTGCCGAATTGTTTGGTGATTTCAAGACCCATGGAGGAGTCTGACGCCGCCCGACTTACAATAATACCTGCTGCCGTGGAAATGATTAAGGACGGAATCTGTGACACCAGACCGTCACCGATGGTGAGCAGGGTGTAGGTCTCCGCGGCCTGGAAAACCCCCATGTTCTGCAGGACCGAACCGATGAATAAACCGCCGATAATATTGATGGCCATGATGACGAGTGAGGCCACGGCCTCGCCGCGCACAAATTTGGAGGCACCGTCCATGGCGCCGTAAAATTCAGATTGGCGGGAGATCTGTTCACGCCGGGTCTTGGCGGTGTTTTCGTCAATAATGCCGGCGTTCAGATCCGCATCAATGGCCATTTGCTTGCCCGGCATGGCGTCCAGGGTGAAGCGCGCGGCCACTTCAGCAATTCGACCGGAACCCTTGGTGATAACGATGAAGTTGATCAGCACCATGATGAGGAAGATGATGAGACCGACAGCAAAGCTCCCGCCCACCACAAAATTGCCGAAGGACTGAATAACCTTACCAACCGCCCCCGGCCCCTCATGACCATGGAGGAGAATGAGCCGGGTGGAGGCAATATTGAGTGAAAGTCGAAACAGGGTGGTGAGGAGTAAGAGCGATGGGAACGAAGAAAAATCCAGGGCATTGGTGTTGTACATACTCATGAGCAGGATAACGAGGCTCATGGTGATACCGAGGCTCAGCAAGAGATCCAATACCATCGTTGGCAGGGGCATGATCATGATCATGAGAATGCCCACGACACCGACAGCCACGCCTAGGCTGGTGTATTCAAATCGTATTGGATGGATTGTTTTCGTGGCCATTTATTCTTTATTGTAAGGGTTAGGCTGCTTTTCGCAGGCCGTATACATGGGCAAGGATTTCAGCGACGGCCTGGAACAGCTCGGCTGGAATCGGGTCGCCAATTTCCACTGCCGCGTAAAGGGCACGGGCGAGCGGCTTGTCTTCCATGAGCGGTATATTGTTGTCGCGACCAATTTCCTTGATCTTATGGGCAATCATCCCTGCACCCTTGGCAACAACTATCGGGGCGATCATGGAGGCCGAGTCATATTTAATGGCAATGGCAAGACGGGTGGGGTTGGTGATAATAACGTCTGCCTCCGGTACATCGGCCATCATTCTCTTTCGGGCCATTTCCATTTGAATGGAGCGGATGCGTCCCTTCACATGGGGATCTCCTTCGGTGGATTTGGCCTCTTCCTTCATTTCCTGTTTGGACATACGCATCTTCTTCATGAATTGTGACCGTTGGAAGAGCCAGTCAATAGCTGCAAGGCCTGCAATAATAATGGCCGCCTTTAAGAAGATAAAGAAGGAGACCTTGCAGTAAAAAATAAAGATGGAAATGGGCTCCTGACTCATCAGCGGCAGAATCCCGTTAATATTCTTTTTGATCACGGTGTAGGCCGCCCAGGCGATAACCGTGATTTTGGCAATGGACTTCAGCGTGTTGAACAGGGTCTGCATGGAAAACATGCGGCCAATGCCTTTAATGGGGTCGATCTTTTCATATTTGGGTGCCAGTTTCTCGGTGCTGAAAATAACCCCGACCTGGGCATAATTGGCCAGGGCCGCAGTGATGAAGATGACCCCCATGATAGGGACGAGCATGAGAGCAAAAAAATACATGGCATCCATGGTGATGTGGACCATATTGGCCGGGACAATGGATATGGTATGAAGCTGGCTGAGGTAATGGCGCATTGGCCTGAGAAGATTCCCGTACAGGTAGTCGCGCATGAGAAAAAGAGACAGGAGCCCGGCAAGGAGTACCGCGGCGGACGGAATCTCCATTGATTTAAGCACATCCCCCTTGTTCCGTGCCTCCATGAGCCGCCGGTCGGTTGGGTCCTCTGTTTTTTCCTGTCCGCCTGATTCGTCTGCCATTTTTTATCCAGGTGTTTAGGGTTTGAGTCTGGAGCGGTTCAGCCGTCTGTCATCCCGATGAGGGGGCCATCCCCTCATTGGCTGAACTGCCGCAGTCTGTCTACCTAATTCCTTCCTCCCATTCCATGTGCGAGTTGTGGTAACAGGGTGTCCAGCATGTGAAATTCTTCAATCATGAGGGGCATGAAATATTGGAGTGAGAGCCCCACAAAGACAAAGCCGATGACAATATTCACGGGCATGCCCACAATGAGAACCGGGACCTGGGGTACGGTCTTAGCGATAATGCCCATGGCCACATGGGTGAAGAAGACCGCAGATCCGGCAGGCGCCATAATTTTTATAGCCAGAACAAACATGTGGCCAATACCGCGGATAATCCCGTTATAGGTGGCCTCACTCAGGTGCATGGTGCCCGGTCCAACCCAGGTGTAGCTCTCAACCAGGGTTCTAAAAAAAATATGATGCCCGCTTACGGCGAGGAATATTAAGAAGGCCAGGATGTTCCAGAACTGACCGACCAGGGAAACCTGCACCCCGAACTGGGGGTCCATAACCCCAGCCATACCCATACCCATCTGGATCCCAACCATCTGTCCTGCCAGCTGAATAGCCGCAAAAATGAGGCGGGCGAAAAAGGCAAGGATCGCAGCGAAGATAATTTCACTCAGGGCAAAGAGGACAAACCCCAGGTTGGTGAGGGGAAGCTGGTCTGCAGAAACATGCACCACAGGCGCAAGCACGAGCGCCACCATCAGGCTGAGTAATACCTTGACCTGCATCGGGACTGATTTTGAACCGAACACCGGCATAAAGAACAATAATGGCCCGACGCGGATTAAAATAATCACCACGACCAGTAAATTGTTCAATGTCCAGTTGAGTATTGTCGTATCAGTCATTGTTTCGTGTTCTGTCGGGCAAAAGTTTATCTGATTAAATCGGGGATACTCAAAATCAAATCACGGGTGTAGTC
>JBFFNY010000176.1:0-4485 GCA_041562955.1 Desulfurivibrionaceae bacterium
GAAACCACCTGCCGCCGCTCATCGGATGACAGGGTCGAGTTCAAGAACCCGGCCCGGATCCCCACCTCCCGGGCGTTGTCGACCTGATCCTTCATCAAGGAAATAAGGGGGCTGATGACCAGACAGAGACCTGGCTTGAGGAGCGCCGGCAGCAGATAGCAGAGGGACTTCCCGCCGCCTGTCGGCATCACGGCAAACACATCCCGGCCATCGAGTATGGACTGGACAATCTCCCGCTGATGGGGGCGAAAGCCGGTAAAACCAAAGATCTTTTTTAAAGTTGCTTCCACGTAAAAATCACCAAGTCATGTTTAACATACTGTGGTCAAAACAAGAAAACATGCCTAAACCTTCGTCAACTCCTTACCTTCCTTCAGCAAGGAATACAACGACGATTCAACACAACGAGCCCTTGCCGACACAGGCACGAGAACAAAACGGCCGTGCCTCCTGCCGGTCCAGCACTAAAACCCTTAGCGGACGCAATCAGCCATAGCCTCATCAATAGCCGCAAACTCAAAGGAAAAACCCGCGGCAAGAAGGCGCTGCGGCAAGGCCCGCTGCCCCCGGGTCAGCATTTCTGCCGCCTCCCCGAACCTGAGACGCAGAAGAAAGACTGGAACCGTGAAAAAAGTCGGCCGGGAGAGGGCCTTGCCCAGGGCCCTGGTCATGCCGAGATTGGTCGTGGGCTCAGGGGCAACGAGATTATACACCCCGGAATAGGTCTCATCATCCAGGGCGACCAGATAGGCGCGCACCAGATCGTCCAAATGGATCCACGAGAACGGCTGTTCGCCACTGCCTATTTTCCCGCCCAGCCCGCATTTAAAGGGCAGGATCATTTCAGCCAGCGGCCCGCCGGTGCGGCCCAGCACTACCCCGAAGCGAAATATGAGGGTGCGGATATCAAGGTCAGCCCCCTTCTGCGCCTCAGCCTCCCAGTGCAGGGCTAAATCGGCCAGAAACCCCTTGCCATAACAATACTCCGTTTCGGTATGCACCCCCTCATCCGCATAAATCCCGGTGGCCGAAGTGGAGATAAACACCTTGGGCGGCTCGACCATTTCCCTGAAGGCGGCAACCAGATTCCGTGTCACATCAATGCGGCTCACCTGCATGATCTTCTTATAGGCTTCACTCCAGCGATGCACCACGGGTGCGCCAGCCAGATTAATGACCCCGTAACACCCCTGCATCATCCGGGCAAGATCACCCGGGGCCAGGACAACATCCCCCCGGGAAAGGGCTTGCACCTGATACCCCTGTAGTTCCAGTTGCCTGACCAGTTGTGTGCCAACAAAACCTGTGGCCCCGGTCATCATTATTTTTTTTGATTCTGTCATTGCTCTAACAAACCTTTGAAAGATTTTAATTGCCAGTAAAGAAACCTTCTGTAATTATACAGTATAGAAATCTTGAGCTGTTTTTTCCCGATTTATTTTCTGCACCACAAGGAGGGAAACTAACCATATAGGAACATTATATGTTTGATATGTTTGAAAAATTATTCCAGGCCGCCATCAGTCATAAAGCCAATGATGTCCATCTTGCCGTCGGAGCACCACCCACGCTGCGGGTGGGCGGCCAACTGGTCCGCTTGAAGACAGGCGACGTGACCGTGGAAGAGATTGACAAAATCATGCGGGCCATGACCCCACCGAGCTGCATGGTGATGTTATCCAAAACCGGAAACACGGATTTCGCCTACGACTATGACGGACACCGCTTCCGCATCACCGTCTTCCGCCAACGTGGCAAAGTCGGCATCGTCATGCGCCATTTCAGGAATATCCTGTTTACGACCAAGGAACTCCGTATTCCGAAGCAGGTCTGCGA
Source organism: Desulfurivibrionaceae bacterium (assembly GCA_041562955.1). GTDB lineage: Bacteria > Desulfobacterota > Desulfobulbia > Desulfobulbales > SURF-16 > JAJRUT01. The sequence goes on from JBFFNY010000176.1 coordinate 1,837, forward strand.
AAGAATCCTCCACTCCAAAGGCCTCTTTCTTGCCAGCGGCCCCACGAGCAGCGGCAAAACCACCACCATCGCCAGTATCATCGACCTGATCAACTCAACTCAGGGCAAACATATTATTACCATTGAAGACCCTGTAGAGCTCCTGCATCCCCATAAAAAATCCATCATCACCCAACGGGAAATCGGTACGGATGTGAATTCATTTGTCGACGGCCTGCACTGGTCCATGCGCCAGGATCCTGATGTGATTGTTGTCGGCGAGATCCGAGATCTGGAAACGGCCCGCACCTCCATTCAGGCGGCCGACACGGGGCATCTGGTCATGGGAACCATCCATGCCCGCTCCTGTGCCTCAGCCATCACCAGAATTGTTTCAGAATTTCCGTCCGTAGAACAGGACTTTATTCGCGTACAGTTTGCTGAAGCCTTACTGGGCATCACCAACCAGGCCCTTGTGCCGACCTATGACAACAGCGGCGTCCTGTCTGTTATGGAGATTCTGATGAACTCCCCCACCGTCAGCAGCCTCATCCGCCAGAAAAAAGAAAGCCTCGTGCCGGATGAGATCCGTAAACACAAAGGCCTTGGCATGATGGATTTTGAAGAAAACCTCTGGAAACTTTGTATCAGCAAAGAGGTGAATTTCAATGAAGCGCTCTATTTCTCAAGGGATCAAGTCCGGTTCGCCGAAAGAAGAACAGGACTCTAAGCCGCAAAGACCCGAAAGGGGAAAGGGTCACCCCTTGAATTCTTCCTTTTTCAACCCATATTTTTTCATTAATTTATGCAGCTGCCTCGTGGTAATACCCGCAGCTTCGGCACTCTTGTTGATTTTTCCGCAATAGGTATCAAGCACCTCTTTCAGGTAGCACCGTTCTATCTCCTCCACCCCCCTTCTGCGCACCTCGGACAACGGCAGCATGGTATCCATCTGGACTCGCGGCATGGTCTCATCAGAGGAAAACAATTCGGCAGGAAAGCTCTCCGGCACCAGGACCGACGATCGTTCAAGAATATAGGCCCGCTCCATAATATTCTCCAGCTCACGGATATTACCGGGCCAGGAGTAGTTCAAAAAGGCCTCAATAACCTGGGGATGGATGTCAAAAATATCCTTGGAGTGAAAGCGATTCAATTGGCGCAGGAACACCTCGACCAACCCGGGAATGTCCTCCTTGCGGTTGCTTAACAGCGGCAATTCAATGGGGAAAACATTCAGCCTGTAGTACAGATCCTTGCGGAATTTCTGTTCCTCGCAGAGCTGCTTGAGATCTTCATTGGTCGCGGTGATAATCCGCACATCCACCTTCGTGTCTGTTTCTCCGCCCACCCGTTGAAAAACGCCATCCTGCAGCACCTTTAATAATTTAATCTGGGCAGCCGGGGTGATCGTGCCGATTTCATCAAGAAAGATCGTACCGCCGTGGGCAATCTCGAATTTACCCTGTTTTCTTTTCACGGCACCGGTAAAAGCCCCTTTCTCATGGCCGAAGAGTTCACTTTCCAGCAGCGTGTCAGGAATGGCCCCACAGTGGACATTAATGAATTGCTCATCCCTCCGGTTACTATGCTGGTGAATCAGTTTCGCCAAGACGCCCTTGCCGGTTCCGGTCTCGCCGGACAGGAGCACGGTGCTCTTGGTGGGCGCCACAGAACGCACGTTTTCAAAAACCCGCTTCATGGCAAGACTCTTGGTCTGCACAAAGGGCATTGCATCCTTGTCCCAGAATTGATCGCGCAAATAATCCAATTCAGATTGGACCTTCTGGGCCTCGGCAAGGGTATTGGCCAGCAACCGTATTTCATCCACAATAAAGGGGTATATAATATAATCGCTCACCCCCTGCTTCACCGCCACCACCGCCTCCCTCAGCATCGCCTCGGGTGTCATCACGACGATATCCAAGGTCGGATATTGGAGCCAAAATGGTTGCAGCACAGCCTTGTAACCACTGGAGGCTGCGGCAACTTTCAAAATATCCATGTCGACAAACAGCAGATCACTGCGAAATTTCTGCAAATTATCATAGGCTTCCACCAACGATGAAGCAGGAGAGATGGCACCATCTTCAGGACAACTTTCCCTAAAGATTTCCAACACATCTCGGTCTCGGCTCACAACCAAAATATTTTTCATATAACGCCGTCTACATACAAAGGAACCATAAGTTCCGATCCGGTAATTTCAGGAACCAGAAATTCCGACCATCGCAATTTCTTATCATGATACTCATAACTGCCAAATATCTTGTCCTATACCGTCTGAGACTAAACCGTACAACCAAAAAAAGAACTGCAGGTTCTCCATTCACAATGGCGGAGACAGGGCGAGGAGCACCCCTGTTTTCCGGACCAGACCCTTATCTAAAAAAAAATCGCAATCACCGGCCGCGCGCCCGCTCTTTATATTTTTTTGGGCCTCCCCTGCACCCGTGCAGGGGAGGGGGAGTGCAGAGGGCAACAACCTCTCATTCGTTCCGGTTCCCCTGCCCTGTCCCAGACCAGACCGAGGGCAGAATATCCCTTATGTGGCACAGGGATTGCTAAGTTGCAGCTAAACTTTTTATTAACCTTTGAGGAATGAATCATGAAAACCAAAAAATGTCCTGCATGCCGTGCCAATATCAGAATATTTGCCGAAAATGAACC
>JBFFNY010000177.1:0-4464 GCA_041562955.1 Desulfurivibrionaceae bacterium
ATTGATGCCGGTGTTGATATCATTGTCACGGGTGCCGGTTTTTCCAGGGATATCTTCAAGATTGGCAAGGAAACCAATACACCCATTGTCTCCATTGTGTCGTCTCCAGCCTTTGCCAGACTTGCCCAGAAACTCGGGGCTGCAGCCATTGTCGTTGAAGCGAAAGAGGCGGGCGGTCACCTGGGCACGGATGTGGCGCTTCGGGATCTCTTCCCTGAAATTCGCAAGGTCGTGAAGGGGATTCCCCTCATTGCCGCCGGTGGGATCACCAACGGCTATGAGATGGCTGAACTCATTGGTAAATACGGCGCTGACGCGGTGCAGATTGCCACCCGCTTTGTCATGACCCATGAATGTCCGGTGGATGATCGTTTCAAGCAGGCCATGCTTGAGGCAACAAACAAGGATGTGGTCTTGACCTCGTCACCCGTGGGTATGCCCGGCCGGGCCTTGAATACGCCTTTTGTCCGTGCGCTTGCGGCTGGTAAAGACATGAAGGACAAGGAATGTCGGTATAAATGTCTGAAAAAATGTGACCATCATTACTGTATTGCCGACCGTTTGATGAAGGCGTATGAAGGGGATTATGAAAATGGTCTCTTTTTCTCCGGCGAGAATGTGGGTAAGTTTACCTCTATTCTTTCTGTCCGCGAGGTCTTTGATCAGTTTATTGCTGAGGCAAAATCGGTTTAGTTTCTCTGGGGGCGGCTGCGTCCTTCCCCGCAATAGTTTAAAAAGCAGGAGTGTAACGCCGATAGACTCAATATCTATGACGAACACTGTTCGATTCCTGTATGTACTCCCCTGTCTGTAGTTCGATGGCGGGGAGTCTACGGGGCAAAACGAAAGAACGGGTATGATAGAAGAACAACAGCAGCAACCTCCTCGTATTGTTGGGGTGGATGTACATGGTATAACCGCAGCATCCATTGACTCTGATGCCGCCTACGTCCTCCGCAAACTGGTCAAGGCAGGGTATCAGGCCTATCTGGTCGGCGGCGGCGTGCGCGATTTGTATCAGGGCGTCTCCCCCAAAGATTTTGACCTCTCCACGAATGCCAGTCCCCCCCAGGTTCGGAAGCTGTTTCGCAACAGCCGGGTGATCGGCAGGCGTTTCCGTCTGGTGCAGGTTTTTTTCCCCGGTGATAAAATCATTGAACTGTCCACCTTCCGTTGTCGTACGGAGTGTGAGGACGATAAAAAGGATCAGGTGCTGGCCGCCAATAATACCTTTGGTGATGAGCGCGAGGATGCCTTCCGTCGTGATCTGACGATCAACGGCCTGTTTTATGATATTGAACAGGAATCCATTATTGACTATGTCGGCGGTGTGCAGGATCTGGACGACAGGGTCGTGCGGATTATCGGTGACCCCGATATGCGCATCACCCGTGACCCGGTCCGGATGATGCGGGCGATACGCCATGCGGCCCGTTCTGATTTTCGGATCGATGAGGCGACCTGGACGGCGATTCAAGCCCATTGTCTGTCGCTGTCGGTTTGTCCTGTGTCACGGCTGCGTGATGAATTATTCAAGGATCTGCATGGGCGTGCCAGCGGCAGGTGGGTTTCCCTTGCGGCCCGGAGCGGCGTGCTCGCCAGTCTCCTGCCCCTGTATGCGGAGGTGCTGCAACAGGACGGGATCGAAGCGGAACTTGGACGATTGCTCTCTGCGGTTGATCTTGTTCAGGCCAAGGGTGGACGGTTAAAGGATGATATGCTGCTGGCCATCTTGCTCCTGCCGTGGGCCAAACACCAGTTTCCTGAGTTGAAGACGGGTTTGAAGACCGGGGATGCCTTTGCCCTGTCGCGGGTCATTCGTGATCATCTTAAACACGCCATGGCGCATCTGGACATTAAACGTGCCTTGAAGGAACAGATCGCCACCACACTGACCCTTCTGCCCCTCTTTGTGAAGAACAGCGGCAAGGTCTGGCCGAAGTGGTTGCAGAAGAAAAGTTATTTCAGCCATGGTCTTTTTTTCTACGGTCTTGTGCAGCAGGCGGCCGGCGGCGATGTCGTGGCTGAACCGCTGTGGCCGAAACCCCCGAAGGTCAATAAGAAACCTGCCCCTGTTTCAATTCCTGAACCCCATGCCAAGCGTGGTCGTGGTCCTGCCTTTACTAATTCAAAAAGAAAAGGCGGCGTCTTTGGTTTTCGTAAGGGGTGAGTCTGTATGGTTTTAGAAAATCCCTTTGAACATACCTCAACCCTGGACCTTATGGCTCAAGGGTTGAAACTGAAGCTTGTCAACCGGCAGGATCGGTTCTCCCTCTGTTCCATCTTGAATGCCAAATCCGGGAAATGCAGCGAGAACTGTGCCTTTTGTACCCAGTCTGCGCATTTTATAACGGATTCCCCTGAATATCCCCTTGTGGATGCCGGGAGTGCTGTGGCCGCCGCTGTGGCGGCCAAAGACAGCGGGGCGTCCCGTTTTTCTCTGGTGACCTCAGGTCGCGGGCCGGTGGGGGATGAGGTGAACTCCTATGGGGATCTGATCGCCGCCATTCGGGCCAAGGTGGACATTGATATCTGCGGTTCCTTTGGTATCGCCTCTGCGGAGGCCCTTTCCCTGTGGCAGGATGCCGGCATGACGCGGTATCATCATAATCTTGAGTCTTCCCGTGAGTTTTTCCCTGTCGTGTGCACCACCCATACCTTTGGAGAGCGGGTCGCCACTATTGCCCATGCGCGCACCCTTGGTCTTTCGGTATGCAGCGGCGGGATCCTCGGCCTGGGTGAAAGTGAGGCCGACCGTGTGTCTCTGGCCCGGAGTCTTGCTGAACTGGATGTTGATTCGGTGCCCCTCAATATTCTCATTGGTCTCAAGGGGACCCCGCTTGGCGATGTGGCTGTCCTGAGCCAGGATGAAATCCTGCGCGCCATCGCCATCTTCCGTATCATCCTGCCCCATGTTCCCCTGCGTCTTGCGGCAGGCCGTGAATCGGCCCTGGGTGAGTTTCTCAGCTCCGCCTTCATGGCCGGAGCCGACGGCATGATGATCGGCGGCTATCTCACCCAGCGGGGAAGAACGCCGCAGCAGGATCTTGCCTTTGTGGCACAGATGAAAGCCTTATGGACCCATTAACCTGGCTCGGCAAGCGTGACGCTGAGGGGTTGCTGCGTACGCTTTATCCGGTGCAGCGCAAGGTGGGGCTGCCCGTTGTTGGTGTGCAGTCCGCCGCATCTCTGATTGATTTCTCCTCGAACGATTATCTTGGCTTGAGCCACCATCCCGTTGTCATTGGCTCAGGGATGCGTTATCTCGAGCAGTATGGGGCCGGAGCCGGCGCGGCCCGGCTTATGAGCGGGGATTGCGATTACCACCATGAGCTGGAACGCGCCATTGCCCGGTATAAGGGCAAGGCGTCGGCCCTGCTGTTCGGCAGCGGCTATATGGCCAACAGCGGGATGATTCCCGCCCTGGTTGGCCGCCACGATGTGATTTTTTCTGATCGGCTCAATCATGCCTCCATTGTCGACGGGTGTCAGCTCTCCGGTGCGTCAGTGGTGCGCTTTCGTCATAATGATATGGACCATCTGCAGGAGCTGCTCCAGGCAAAACGGGGCACCGGCCGTGCCTTGATTGTGGTGGAGTCGTTGTACTCCATGGACGGCGACCGTGCGCCCCTTGTTGAGATCGTCCGCTTGAAAAAGAGGTTTGACTGTCTCCTCCTGGTGGATGAAGCCCATGCCACAGGGTTATTTGGCAGGAGTGGTTCCGGTCTGGTGGAGGACGAAGGGGTGACGGACGATGTGGAACTTATTATGGGCACCTTCGGCAAAGGGCTTGGCAGTTACGGGGCCTATGTGGCGGCGGATCAGGTCTGGATTGACTATCTGCTGAACCGGGCCCGGAGTTTTATTTATTCCACAGCCTTGCCGCCTGCAGTGATTGGGGCAAGCCTCGGGGCCTTACAGGTGGTGCAGGATGACCCTTCCCTCGGTGAAACCTTACGACGTAAGACTGCGCTGCTTAAAGGTTTTTTTGCTGAACAGGGGATGACCCTGCATTCCGATTCGCAGATTCTGCCGCTTATGATCGGTGCAAGTGATGTGGCAGTGCAACGGGCCGAGTCCTTGAAGGAACAGGGGTTTCTGGTGACGGCTGTGCGGCCGCCTACTGTTCCTGAGCATACCGCACGCTTACGCTTCTCCGTGACCCTGCATCATGCGGATGAGGAGTTACGTGGGCTTGCTGAGGCCGTGGGAGCGTTGCAAAAGAGGTGAAATGGTCAGGCAGGCTCCGCTGGACAAGGGTAAAAGCATTTCGCCACACCGCATAGCGGTGTGGCGAATATGAGATAAAATCCTGTCCACCAGTGGTTCCAGAATAAAGAACCACCGCTCCCGTTATCGCGTCAACTGGCGATACTTGATGCGATGGGGCTGTTCCGCCTCTTTGCCGAGACGTTTCTTGCGGTCTTCATCATAATCCGAATAATTCCCCTCATGAAAGACCAC
>JBFFNY010000178.1:0-4439 GCA_041562955.1 Desulfurivibrionaceae bacterium
ATGCTTCAGGAGGACAAAAGAGTCCTCAAGCACCGTCGAGACGTCAACTTCACGAATCTGTTCATTATCGTCGTTATTCTGCCTGGCAAAGGCCAGAAGCTTGCTGACGATGTTGGCTATCCGTTCTCCCTCCTTGGTGATGCGGCCAAGCATGTTTTGCGAATCGGGCTGGTCCTGGAAATCATCAAGGAGTAACTGGGCATAATTGATAATGCCGTTGATGGGGTTATTGATCTCGTGCGCCACACCTGCGGATAATTCCCCGAGCGAGGCAAGCTGGCTGGTGCGCATGGTCTCGGCCTGATAGATCTTTTCCTCGGTGATGTCCTGCAGGAGAATGAGGCATTTTTTCTCCTTGTCTGTGTCCACAAAGGGGGCGTACCGTTGCGTGTAGCACCGGTTGTTCACCATGGTGAGTTCCGTGGTCTGCTGTTTGTCGGTCTGCAGGGCGATCTGCATTCGGCAGACGTCACAGGGGGTGGTGCGCTGCTTGTAGACTACGTAGCATTTCTGGCCGATCTTATCGCCGAAGAGATCCTGTAGAATGTTGTTCTGAAACTCAATGGTATAATCTTTGCTGACGATGTGCATTCCCTGACCCGTTGCCTGGAGGATGCTTTTCAACTTGGTTTGCTCGTTGAATAATTTGTCGAGCATGGATTTTTGTTCAGTTATATCTTCAAAACATTCGATGCCGCCGATGATCTCGCCATTGTCATCCAGCAGCAGATCGGCGCTTTTCCTGGCGTTGCGCAGCGTTCCTGCCTTGGTCAAAAGCGAGCATTCACGCCCTATGAGCGGTTTTTCTATCTTGGGGCTGAAGAGGCGACAGTCGTCACTTTGCAGACAGACGATGGCGCAGGTTTGGCCAATGGCCTCCTGGGCTGAATAGCCGGTAATCTCTTCGCATTTTCGGTTCCAGCCGGTGATTATTTTATCGGTGTTCACGATAAAAATGGCACTGGGTACCATGAGAAAGAGGAGGTCGGCATATTCCTTTGATTTACGGAGGTCTTTTTGTATTTCGAGAAATTGACTGCAGTCAGGTTGTTGTTCTTGATAGGCACGATTTTGCTTTTTTAAGGCGGAAATTTCTTGAATTAATTCATTTCTACTGGTCTGCATGTTGATTCATTCCTCGTAAAAGTGAAAATACAAACACCGGTGAACTGTATTCATTCATGGTTGCAAAAATCGTTTATCGTTACTCGTACCTGGTTGAAATGATGTATTGAGGGCAAAAAAAAGATGTTCTGTGCATCGTTGGTGCGTCCCCTTCCTGCATGTAAAATCACAGATGGGAGGAAGATTAAGCAAACAGGAAGGGAAAGCCTCAACATTGATCTATTCACAGCAAAAGGTATGCCGAAAAATGGCAAGGGTGTGGTTGTGTTGAGAGAAATCCTGCCGTCCCTTGTGAAATAAGGGGTTGCGGGGGATTGTTTCCCTCGGCTGAAAATAGAGTTGCGCATCTGAATGGACCGGAACCCTCCAGTTTCTGAAAACGGGGTGGTCATAAGCTAGGGGCATGGTGCTTTATTTCTGAGTATGGCTGCAGACTTTGCGGAGAACCGTTTGAAACCATGCACCGTATCATGTTATGTCATCAGGATGGCTTAACTTCTGAATATGTGGAGAGTACAACGTGAAAAAACAGAAAAACGGAGGGGTTGTCTATTCCACAGAATGGGGGAAGACATGCCCGGCTTGCAATCGGTCCATGGATACGTGTCGTTGTGCGCAGAAAAAATCTGCACGGCCTGCGGCTGATGGTGTGATCCGGCTGATGCGGGAAACAAAGGGGCGGAAGGGCAAGGGCGTGACCCTGATAACCGGATTCGATCTTGATGCCAAGAGTCTGAAAGAACTGGCTAAATCCCTGAAACAGAAATGCGGCAGCGGCGGCAGTGTGAAAAATGGGATCATAGAAATTCAGGGGGACAGGCGGGATGTGTTGGAACTCCAGCTGGTTCAGCTTGGGTATAAGGTGAAACGAGCAGGGGGATGAAGGGGAAAAATGTTGTCTTTGACCCGCTTTCAATGCTATAGACAAACCTGCGTGACGCCATGGGACGTTTCTGTGGCCTTTTCATATTCATCAATATCGACGGTTTTCCCGTTGGTCCACATCGAACGAATGGGATTATCATGATAACAGCTACAAATGTTGCACTTTCCTACGGCAAGCGTGTCATCTTTAAGGATGTCAATCTGAAATTCACCCCAGGCAACTGTTATGGCCTGATCGGCGCAAATGGGGCCGGAAAATCCACCCTGCTCAAGATTCTGGCGGGTGAGATTGAGCCGGATCGCGGCACGGTTTCAATCGGCCCGCGCCAGCGGTTGACCATGCTCCGCCAGGATCATTTTGCCTTTGATGAGATGACTGTGTTGAATACCGTGATCATGGGCCATGCCCGTCTCTATGAGATCATGGCCGAACGCGAACTCATCTATGCCAAGACGGATTTTACGGATGAAGACGGGATCCGCAGCGGCGAGCTGGAGGCGGAGTTCGGGGAAATGAACGGCTATGAGGCGGAGGCTGAGGCCGGAACACTCCTTGCCGGTCTTGGTATTAATGAAGAGCTGCAGCAGAAGAAGATGAAGGAGCTTGAAGGTGGTGAGAAGGTTCGCGTTCTTCTGGCCCAGGCCCTCTTTGGCAATCCTGATATCCTCCTGCTGGACGAGCCGACCAACAACCTGGATATCGATTCCATGGCATGGCTGGAACATTTCCTGGAACGTTTCACCAATACGGTGATCATCGTCTCCCATGACCGGTATTTCCTCAATCAGGTCTGTACCCATATGGCCGATATTGATTACGGCCGGGTGTCAACCTATGTCGGCAACTACGACTTCTGGTATGAGGCGAGCCAGCTTGCCCTGCAGCAGAAGCAGAACGAAAGTAAGAAGTCCTCAGCCAAGGCCCAGGAACTCAAAGACTTTATTGCCCGTTTCTCCTCAAATGCCTCAAAGGCAAAGCAGGCCACCTCCCGGAAAAAACTGCTGGATAAGATGACGGTGGAGGACATGCCTGTTTCGTCACGGAAATATCCATTTGTTCAGTTTACCCCGGGCAGGTCGTGCGGCGACAACATCCTCACCGTGGACAAGCTCTGCAAGTCCATTGACGGGGTCCAGGTGCTCAAGGATTTCAGTCTGACGGTGAACAAGGGTGAGAAGATCGCCTTTGTCGGCAGTACGAACAGTTTGGCCAAGTCGAGTCTCTTTGATATCCTGGCCGGTGTTTGCGGGCCGGACAGCGGCACCTATCGCTGGGGGGTGACCATGACCAGTTCCTATTTCCCCAAGGAGAACAGCGCCTTTTTTGATGGTGACGCCACCCTGGTTGACTGGCTGAGCCGTTTTACGCCACCCTCGGAAGGCGAAAATTTTGCCCGTGGATTCCTCGGCAAGATGCTCTTCACCGGAGAGGAGGCCTTAAAGAAAACATCGGTATTATCCGGTGGTGAGCGGGTGCGGTGTATGCTGGCGCGGATGATGCTCTCGGACGCCAATGCCTTGATCCTGGACGAACCGACAAATCACCTTGACCTGGAATCCATCACCGCCCTGAACAACGGCCTTATCGCCTTTCCTGAGGTGGTGCTGTTCGCCTCCCACGATCATCAGTTTATTTCTTCCATTGCCAACCGCATTATCGAGATTCTGCCCCATGGTGTGATTGACCGGATGACATCGTTTGACGATTATCTCGCCGATGAATCGGTGGCGCAGCAGCGATTGGAATTGTCCAAGCCCTGAGTCCGGGCTTCATACCTCACCAGCGTCCATGGCATTAAATGCCTTGTTCATATTGGTGCGCTGTTGAGGGATGGATGTGGTGTCTGAGAAGTTCTGCCGCATTGTCCCTTCCTGCCAGATGATCTGCAAAAAGTTTAACGAGTCCCGGTTTTTCGATCTCGACGCCGGTGGAGGTCTTGATATCTCGCAGATCAATGAAGAACCGGGAGAAGTGATTCGGCAGATCGGTCACAATGTCGGGATTCAGGAAGTTGATGTCATTATAGATGCGATGATAATTCCCCTTTGTCTTTTCGATGCGGAGCGGGACCCCTTTCAGGTTGGTGATGGTTGCCGATCGTTCACATTGCGATAGGCAGGCGGCGTCCATCGCATCTTTTGCGCAGCCACTGACCTGATGGAAGAGACATTGTCTGCTCGTGAGCAGGACAATCGGGTGGTAGATGCTGTAATACAGCTCGAAATTATCCGGTTTTATAATCTTTTTGATCTGCTGTCTGTTGATCTCATTTGAAATAAAGGCACCAGCACAGTTAAAATTTTCTTGTAAACAGACGAGACTGAAGGAATTAACACTATTCAGATAGGGGCCGGCTATCCACGGGATGCCCTGCTGCGAAGCCTCATACGCTATGCCGGTGTTGTTGGTTATGATACGCTCGGGCTGC
>JBFFNY010000179.1:0-4432 GCA_041562955.1 Desulfurivibrionaceae bacterium
GCGGCCAGCGGTGTCGGGATCAAAATCGACCTCAACACCCTCCCCCTGCTGGAACGAACCCGCGAGTTTGCCGACATGGGCATTATCCCGGAAGGTGGGCACAAGAACCTGAAGTTCTATGACAAATGTTTTTCATCGTCACTGGGCGCCAGGGATTCCATGCGGCTCATCCTGGCCGACCCGCAAACATCGGGGGGGTTACTCATTGCCGCCTCAAGAGAAAATAGTGTAAACATCATAGCCCAGATCAAAAACAGTGATTACGGATATGAACCGGTCATCATCGGCGAAGTCGTTCGAGAAAAAATCGGTCATATCTATACTTAACAGCAAGAGTGAGGAGAAACACGATGGACCAATCGATCAAAGGAACCCAAACCGAAAAGAACTTGCTCATCTCCTTTGCCGGAGAATCCCAGGCAAGAAATCGCTACACCTATTTTGCCGGCATGGCCAAGAAAGAAGGGCTTGAGCAGATTTCTGCCATCTTCAGCGAGACCGCTGATCAGGAAAAAGAACATGCCAAACGGTTTTTCAAATTTCTTGAGGGCGGCGAACTCAGTATCACGGAAACATTCCCCGCAGGAACCATAGGCTCAACCCTGGAAAACCTGCGTGCGGCCGCGGCCGGAGAAGAACATGAATGGACCCAGATGTACCCAGGCTTTGCCAAGATCGCCCGGGAAGAAGGTTTTGTGGCCATTGCCGAGGCGTTTGAGGCCATTGGTGTTGCCGAAAAGCAACATGGCAAACGGTACAAAGACCTTGCCGACAACCTTGAAGCGGGCCACGTCTTTAAAAAGAACGGGTCCGTAACCTGGCGCTGCCGTAATTGCGGTTATCTTGAAGAGGGTACTGAAGCACCCGCACAATGCCCCGCCTGCATTCACCCCCAGGCGCATTTTGAACTTCTGGCTGAAAACTGGTAACCACAGAACTGTACGTATAAAAAAAAGGGTTGAGGTCCATTGGACCTCAACCCTTTTTTTTATTGACGGTCTTCCGAAAATTTATCCCGCGATCACCCGGATCAACGGGTCAAGAAACAACGCCCGGCCGATCACAAAAAGAATCATGGATAAGATGGCGGCGATGGGAACGGTAATAAACCACGAGCCGAATATGGATTTTGCGACCTCACGGTCAATGCCGCCAAGACCACGGGCCAAGCCAATACCCATAATGGCTCCAACCAGCGTGTGGGTTGTTGAAACAGGAAGCGACATTCTGGTACAGATCAAGACCGTGGCTGTGGCAGCAATATCCGCGGCAACACCACGGGAAGGCGTAATTTCTGTAATCTTGGTGCCGACGGTGGTCATAACCCTATGACCATAGGTGGCAAGACCGAGAACAATACCACCACCACCCAGACACAGGATCCAGAACGGCACGCCGACCTCCATACCGATATCACCCGTCTGGAGAATATGGACAACCGCAGCAAAGGGGCCGATGGCATTGGCAACGTCATTGGCACCATGGGCAAAGGCCACCGCACAGGAGGAAATAATAACCAGGGGAACAAAAACACTTTCCACCGCATCAAGCTGCTTGGCAATAGACAGCTCCTGTTTATCCTGCAATCTATACCGACAATAAAACTTGGCGATAACGCCACCAATAACGGCAAGACCGATGGAGAGAAACAACGAGACATCATCGGTCAACCAGGGCATATTACCCGTAACATGCTTCAGCCCCTTATAAATCGTGGCCAGGCAGACGACAAGGACAAGGAGAAAGACAATGTACGGCGTGTAAATCATGGCTGCCCTGGCCGGCCGTGTACGACCCAAAATATTCTTCGTTATAAATTTAAACAGGAAAAAGGCCATTAAGCCGCCGGCCAGGGGTGAAATAAACCAGGATGCGACAATCTGCGACATCTTGGCCCAATTCACCGAATCAACACCTGCCGCCACAATCCCAAAACCGGCCACTGCACCGACAATGGAGTGGGTGGTGGAAACCGGCATGCCGAAGATCGAGGCAATATTGAGCCAGATCGCGGCACAGAGCAGGGCCGCCGTCATGCCGAGTACCATCAATGCGGCAGCCTCACCCTCCTGAAGCCCTGGAATGGTAGCAATAGCAAGGGGATCAACAATCCCCTTGCGCACCGTTTTTGTGACATGGGAGCCGACCAGAACCGCCCCGGCAAACTCACAGATGCCCGCCAGAATAACAGCCTGTTTAATGGACAGCGCCTTTGAACCGACGGCATCTGCCATGGAATTGGCCACATCATTGGCACCAATATTCCACGCCATATAGATGCCGATTACGGCGGTTAAAATAATGATAAAAGTTGTAATTTCCATTCTTCTCTTTCCTTGAAAAACACCCTGACTCAGGTGAATTTCAGCCCCTTAACACTTTTTAGTACAGCAACAAAACTCAAGACTCTAATTATCGATCATGGCCCGCAGAAAATCTCCCGCGTTTTCAGCCTCATTGGCAATGTCCGATAATTTCAACAGAAGTTTTTCATAGAACATAATGGAGATGGGGCCGATCTCGTCCTCAAGCTTATACATCTTGATGGACAATTCCCGGGCCAGACGATCCGCCTTCCACTCTTCCTGGCCAAGCCTCTTAATCAACTCAAGCACCAGCCGCGCCTCAGCACCGGAGAAAGACACCTCTGCCAGATTGCGAAACTCCACAGCAGCAGTGAGCAGCGTCCCGCTCACCTGAAAAACCTGGTCGACAAAGGCCAGGAAATCCGCATGCAAATCAGGATGCAGATGGGTTTTCCGGATCATCAGAATAACAGAGAAATCCTCAGCGTAATCCGCCATCTTTTCCTGACATTGCAGGAAGCCGTCAAGCTCCTCCCGTTTCACCGGCAGGAAAAAGCGCCGGGGCAGATGATCCCGGATATCATGCTTTAAGAGATCCGCCTCATACTCAATCTTCGAGACCTTATCCTGCAAGACATGAATCAGCTCATAATCTTCAGCAATAAGCGCCTCAAGGAGCGGCTTAATCTGCTCAACACACTCATGCACCTTAAGCGCATGATCCATCAAATGACCAATGGGCGACTTGCCAAACAAGTCCTGAATAATAGGCATATATAATCCTCGTATCCTACACCGTTAATAACGAATAAAGGCCCGAACATACCCCAGCGCCAGTCCAAAGTCAAGCCACCGCGCAAACGACTTAACCAGTTGTATTTCCGTCTTTTTCATCAAAAGCAAGAAGGGTTACCCAGGGCAGGAAACAAAGGATTCCTTGAGAACAAGCCAAAGCGGTGGTATGGACAGACCATGCAACGTCATCTCCCCACCCTCCCCATCCACGCGGTACTGGATCAGCTCAGACAAAATTGTGCTGCCCATAACACGGTGATCCTGGCCGCTGAACCGGGCTCAGGCAAGACCACCATTGTGCCCCTGGCCCTGCTCGATGAGCCGTGGCTCGCCGGCCAAAAAATCATTATGCTCGAACCACGCCGGCTTGCCGTGCGCATGGCAGCCAAACGCATGAGCGACCTCTGCCAGGACCGAATCGGCAACCTGGTGGGGTATCGCATCCGTTTTGACACCCAGATCAGCCCCAAAACCAGAATTGAGGTCGTCACCGAAGGGGTCCTCACCCGGATGATCCAGTCCGACCCGGAGCTCACCGGGGTCGGACTGGTGATCTTCGATGAATTCCACGAACGGACCTTAATGGCGGATCTCGGCCTTGCCCTCTGCCATGATGTCCAGGAACTGCGCGACGACCTGCGGATCATACTGATGTCCGCCACCATGGACAACACACGGATAAGCCAGGTCTTGGACCAGGCCCCTGTTATTATGGGTGAAGGGTGCTGTTACCCCGTCACCACCCAGTATCTGGATCAATCATCCACCGATTATCTCGTTCCCCGCACGGTCAAGGCCATCCACCGCGCCCTGTCAGAACAGGAGGGCGACATTCTCGTCTTTCTGCCCGGAGCCGGAGACATCAAACGCGTCCAGGCCCGGGTGGCGGGCGACTGCTGCTGCCTGCCCCTCTACGGCAGCCTCCCACAGGAGGAGCAGGACCGTGTATTTCTCCCCTCAGACCAAAGGCGGGTCATTCTCGCCACCCCCATTGCCGAGACCAGCCTCACCATTGAAGGCGTGACCGTTGTTATTGATTCAGGCCAGATGAAAACGCCGCATTTTTCCACAGGGACCGGGCTCACGAATCTCCGCACCGTTCCCATCTCCAAGGCCTCTGCCCTCCAGCGGGCCGGACGGGCAGGCAGATTGAGTGCCGGGACCTGCTACCGGCTATGGAGTGCAGGTGAACACCATTCAAGGGCGGAATTCACCCCCCCTGAGATCCGTAACGCCGACCTTGCCCCGCTCCTCCTTGAAACCCTGCAATGGGGGGTTGGAGACCCGCGGGAACTCCGGTGGATTGATCCGCCCCGCCAGTCCCAGATCAA
>JBFFNY010000180.1:0-4418 GCA_041562955.1 Desulfurivibrionaceae bacterium
AAAATAATAAAAAATCAAATCTGAATGAAATCAGATTGTTCCATGGCTACAGGGTTAAATTTGTTTTTTTATGATTGTATCCTTCTTCCCGGTGGTTATAATTTATCTTTGATATACTGAATGGAATCGTCAAGAAAAAGCCATGGGAGGTTCTGATATGAGTTTGCGCATCAATAATTTAGCCGGACAATACGCCACCAATAATCTTCGGAAGACCGATGCAAGTCTGACCAATTCCCTGAATAAAATTTCCACAGGACGCCGGATCAATAAGGCCGCGGATGATGCCTCCGGCCTGGTTATTTCAAATGCCTTGACCAGTCAGTCTCGGGGGATCGGTCAGTCTATCCGTAATGCCAATGATTCCATATCTTTGCTGCAGGTCGCTGACGGCGCCTTGAATGAGTCGACGAATCTCCTGCAGCAGATCAGGGAGAAGGCGGTGCAGGCGGCAAGCGACATTCAGTCACCGGAATCCCGCCAGGCTATTCAGTCCGATATCAACAAGATGCTTGAAGGTCTGCGCGGTATCAGTGACACCACCTCCTATAATGGCCAGAAATTACTGTCAGGGAATTTTTCAGGAAAACAGACGCAGGTCGGTCCAGAATCCGGACAGACCATTGAGATGTCAATCGGTTCAGCGAGTCCTGATCAACTGGGTCAGGTGAATGGCCAGACCTTGAGTGATATCAATGTCCTCACCCAGGAAGGGGCGCAGCAGGCCATGGATTTAGTGGATGCGGCGCTTGGGGATGTCAATGCGGTGCGCGCGAATATCGGCTCAACCCAAAATCAGTTTAGTTCAGCCGTGAATAATCTCACTGCAACCCAGGTCAATTTGAATGCCGCAGAATCACAGATTGGCGATCTTGATTTTGCTGAAGAAACCATGACCCTGGCCCGGATGAAAGTCCTGACTCAGGCCCAGGTCTTTGCCCAGACCCAGGCCGGCAAGGTGAATGCCTCGCAGGTTCAGTCCCTATTGCAGGGGTAGTCGGCCCGGTCTCTTTTTCATTCTGGCGTTACAATATGGCCCACCAGATCATACGGGTGGGCCTCGGTGATTTCCACCTTCACCATGTCCCCCTGTTCGCATTCCCCGTCAGCAATATACACACACCCGTCAATTTCAGGGGCCTGAAAGGTTGTTCTGCCTTCAAGGAGGAGCTCGGTTTCTTCACTGACTCCCTCCACGAGTACATCCAGCGTCTGGCCGACGTATTGTTGATTCAGGTCCATGGAGATTTCGGATTGGATTTCCATGAGATAGTCGAAACGTGCCTGTTTGACTGATTCCTCAATCTGGTCGGGGTAGAATTCCGCCTGACACCCTTCCTCATTGGAGTAGGTGAAGATGCCAACATTGTTCAGCCGGTACTGCTTCATGAAATTGGCAATGATCTCAACATCCTGCTCTGTTTCACCTGGAAAACCCACCATGAAGGTGGTGCGGATGGCGGCCTCGGGAACCTTGGTCCGGATACGCTCCACGACCTCATGGATATGTTTTTGACCAAAGGGTCGTTTCATTCTCTTTAAGACCGCATCGGAAACATGCTGCAGAGGGATGTCCAGATAGGACAGGAGCCGTTCGTTCTGCGCCATGAGGTCAAGAAGCTGATCCGGCAAGCGGGTGGGGTAGAGGTATAACAGCCGGATCCAGGGCAGACTGGTTTCCTGCAGGAGGGCCTGGACAAGGTGTTCCAGCCGGTCGCCTTTTGCACCAAAATCAAAGCCGTAGGCGGTGAGATCCTGCCCCACAAGGGTGACCTCTTTGATCTTGTTCTGATCCAGAACCTTGGCCTCGGAGATGATGTCCGAGATGGGGCGTGAACGCAATGGCCCACGGATAGATGGGATCATGCAGTAGGTGCAGGTATTCGAACATCCCTCGGTAATTTTCAGGTAGGCCCGGTGGGGTGGGGTTGTCAGCCGGCGCGGGGTCTGGCTGTCCATCAGATAGGGTGGATTTGTCCGGATCCCGGTGGGCTTGCTGGGGTCAAGCTGTTTTAGGAGGCTGACAATCTCATGAAAACCATCGGTGTCAATGAAGAGGTCCACCTTTGATAATTCACGCTGCAGTTGTGCCGCATAGCGCTTGACCAGGCAACCGGTCACCACCAGCTTGGATTTCGGGTGTTTTTCTTTGATCGCTTCCAGGTCGAGGATCACATCAATACCCTCTTCCACGGCGGGTTGAATAAAGCCGCAGGTGTTGACCAGGAGGATGTCGGCACCCTCGGGTTCCTGGGTGATCTCATACCCTGCTTCGCTCAGGAGTCCGAGCATGACTTCAGTATCAACTCTGTTCTTCGGGCAACCAAGGGTCACGGAAAATAAGGTCGTCATAGGGGAAGGTTGTCCATTAATGTGTTGAGTGTTGTTTTAGCCCTTTGTTTAAAAGGCTTTGAGCCAATGCCGCTTTTCCAGGTATCATGGTGGAGTTCGTCCGACACCACCATGAGTCCCGCCATCTTGATATTATAGAAATTGCACACCGTGCACAAGGCTGTAAACTCCATATCCACCGCCTTGACCCCCTGGGCGGCATGGTGCTGAATGTCTGCGGGGAATTCACGAAAGGGGGCATCGGTGGTCCATATCTGCCCTTGGTGGACCGTGGGGAAGAGGGCGCGCAGTTCCTGTTGCAGGGTTGAGCTGACCCCAGGTTTCTCGTGTAGTGGATAATGGCGCGAGACCCCTTCGTCGCTCAAACCAAATTCCGGCAGAAACAGATCGCCGATCACCATTTCAGGAGTGAGGCTTCCGCACCAGCCAAAGACGATTAATTTCTTCATCCCAAGGGCAATGAGCTTTTCCACCGTCATCACGGCCATGGGACTCCCTACACAGGGGCCAACCCAATGGCATGTGGTGTTCTCATGGGTGAAACTCATGAGGGTGGAGTGAAAGAGGGGGTGGAGGGTGCCCCCGCGCTTCTTGGTAATCGTTGCCCCGTAGCTTGCCTCACTGGGGTTCACCAGCATCAAACAGGTGCCGGTGATGCCCGGGTCGCGCCGGGACTTGCTCGCCGTTATGAGTGGTTGTTGTCGGGTCATAGGATGGTCGTATTTTTAAACGCAAAAAAGGCCACGGATAAAATCCGTGGCCTTTTTTTACATAAACCGCTGATGCTGTTCAGGCATCAGACAAAGATCTTACATCATGTCTTTGAGTGGGTTTGCGTAAAGAAGAATCAGGGAGATAACGAGACCGTAAATTGTCAGGGACTCAATAAGAGCCATACCGAGAATCATGGTTACAGTGATCTTTCCAGAAGCTTCTGGGTTACGGGCAGTACCAACACAAGCGCCTTCACAAGCAGAACCCATACCAATACCACAACCGAGGGCAGCAAGGCCTACGGAAAGAGCGGCAGCGATACATACGAGAGCCATGTTGGAAACACCAGCAGAAGCTACAGCAGCAGTGGCCATGCCTTCAGAAGCCATGGAAACGCTTGCCATACCGAGAACCATCAGAGTTGTCATCATTGTTACTTTTTTCATTTTATTCCTCCTTAAGGAAAATTTTTTGGCCTTCTTCCTTTTTAACTCAAAGCCACCATTGGCTCATTTTATATACTGATATCAGCACAAAGGCTGAAGTACATTCTTAATGTGCGTGCTCCAGGGAGCCTTTAAAATAGATAACGGTAAGCAGAACAAATACCATTGTCTGAACAACGGATACCAGCACACCGAGGCACAGGATTGGCAGTGGGCCAAAATAGGCACCGGCCAGCAGGAACAGGATCGCCAGCAGGGTCTCTTTCGCCATGATGTTACCGAAAAGACGAATGGACAGGGAGAGAATACGGGCAAGGTTACTGATGAGCTCAATGGGGAGCATCAACGGAATCAGCACAGGCATCGGGCCGGTGAAATGATTGAGATACTTGATCCCATGGGTTCTGAGACCGAGATAGTGATGGTAGAACCAGACGATCAGGGTGCAACCCAGGGTGATATTCAGGTTCGAGGTCGGAGACATGAAGCCCGGCATCAGACCCATGAGGTTGGAAACCAGAATATACAGGGCAAAGGTTGTAATCAGAGGGAAGACCTTACGGGCATGTTCCTCGCCCAGGTTCTCTGCGTAGAAACCTTCAACAAAACCGATGATGGCTTCCCAGAAGTTTTGTCCTGCGCCTGGAATCATCTCCAGTTTTCCCAAAGTTATTTTTGGTACAACAATGAGGATCAACATGGCAAACAAGGTGTAGGACATGTGTGGGGTGGTGAAATTCTCGATGCCGAAGGTGGTGTTGAGCATTCCTTCAGGCAAGCCGTGCGGTACTGGCAGCCCTAATTGTTGAAAAATGACGGTCAGGAATAGTATTGGATGTTCCATGCTTCTCTCCTTTTCAAATGTACAGAGACCGGTTAACTCCCCTGGCCGATCTCTGCAATTGC
>JBFFNY010000181.1:0-4397 GCA_041562955.1 Desulfurivibrionaceae bacterium
TCTGACCAGTTCCACAACAATCTCATTCCACCAGAATCTACTGGAAGTTTTGATCCAGGGCATGATTGAGCATATTGAAGAAATAACCCATCGTCCACCCCTCCAGTTTTTACCCACTGTGGGCACCCTGTTCCTGTTTATTCTTGTTTCAAACGTTCTGGGCATGGTGCCCTTTTTTATGCCGCCAACCGGTTCACTCTCCACCACCTCCGCCCTGGCGTTCCTGGTTTTTGTGGCTGTACCCGCCTACAGCCTCACCACCCGCACGTTAGGAAATTATCTGGGCGAATATATCAAACCGAACATCCTGATGCTGCCCTTTAACATCCTTGGCGAGATATCCAGAACCTTTGCTCTGGCCGTCCGATTATACGGCAATATCATGAGCGGAACCGTGATCGGTATCATGCTCCTGATCATCACCCCGCTCTTTGTGCCGGTGATTATGCAGGGTTTAGGGTTACTGACAGGAGTTATTCAGGCGTATATTTTTGCCTTGCTGGCCTTGGTTTATATAGCCTCAGGTATGAAAGGAGAAGAATCATAATAAATCGCTAACATCGATGCAGCTTTACACCAATAATGCAACATGGACAGCTATCACGAGATATTGCCATGACAAAGGAGGAATGAAAATGATAGGAATTGAGTCAATTGCCACAACATCAATCTATGCGGCCGCGCTCTGTATCACCCTTGGCACCATCGGCTCTGCCATTGGTGAAAGTATGGCTGCGGTAGCAGCCCTGCGCTCCATTGCCCAGCAACCGGATCATACGGCCGCCATAACCCGAACCTTATTCGTCGCCATGGCCATGATCGAGTCCACCGCGATCTATGCCTTTGTCATCGCCATGATCCTGATCTTTGCCAATCCTTTCTGGAATCATGTCATCGCTCAAGGTGCCGGATGAGTGTTGACTGGTTCACGATAGTTGCCCAGATTATTAATTTTCTCATCCTGGTCTGGCTCCTTAAAAAATTTCTGTACAAGCCGGTGCTGACGGCAATGAACAATCGCCAGCAGAAGATCAAGGCTGAGTTGCAGCATGCGGCAACCCTTGGCCTCAAGGCAGAACAGGAAAAAAATAACTATATTGCCCTGCAGGAAGAAGCCAGGGCGCGTACCAAGGAAGAGTTGACCCAGGCTCGACTGGATGCCGACCTGTTACGGCAAAAACTGTTTCAGGACGTGAAGGGAGAGGCCGAGGCGGCCCGACTCCGTTTACAGGATGATCTGCTGCGTGAAAGAGCGGTCTTTTTAAACCAGGCGAGCAGTCAGGTTGCCGGACAATTTATCCGTTTGGCGCAAACCGCGTTTCGTGATCTGGCCGACGCCAATCTTGAGAAGAGTATTGTCACCCGTTTTTGTGCACTGATCTCAAGCTCCGACCTTGATCATGATTTTTTCAGGAAATTACACCACATTGAGACGCTGCAGGTTTTCACCGCCTTTCCCCTCTCCACCACCTCGCAGAAGGAGATCAGGGAAGTTTTGAACCTGCGCCTTGATCCACAACCGACAATCCATTTCCTCCTCGACCCGTCACTCTTAGCCGGCATTCTCATTGCATCCGATGACCATAAACTGGAATGGAATATTCACCAGTATCTTGACAACTTTCAGGATGAGCTGAAAAGGGTTCTCGCCAAGGGTAAGCACACGCTATGTTAGAAAAATCACTCCACCATAACCAGCAGGCCTTTGAAGAGTCGTTGTCGGCCTTGAGTCCGAAAATTCAGATAGCCGATGTGGGTCGTATCCTTTCGGTAACCGGTCCCATTGCCCGGGCTTCCGGTCTTTCTTCAATCGGCTTTGAGGAACTCGTCCAATGCGAGGACGGCACCCTTGGCATGATCGCCTCACTGGATAATGAAACCACAGGGATTATCCTCTTTGGCCCGGCAAAGGGCGTGTCCGCCGGCATGGAGGTCAAGGGGTTAAAACGGGTGGTGGATGTCGAGGTCGGCCCATCCCTCATTGGCAGGGTCTTTACCGCTGCCGGAGTACCCCTTGATGACAAAGGACCCCTGGGCGGGGATGAACGGCGCCCCATTGAACAACCCGCACCACCCATCATGAACCGGGATCCGGTGACCAGCCCCCTGGAAACCGGGATCAAGATCGTGGACACCATGATCCCCATCGGCAAAGGCCAGCGGGAACTGATCCTGGGCGACCGGCAGACCGGCAAGACCGCCATCGCCCTCGATGCCATTTATAATCAGCGGGGCAAAGACGTGATCTGTATCTATGCCGCCATCGGCCAGCGCGAATCATCCGTTGCCCGGGTGCTGCATGAATTACAGGAGAACGGCGCCCTTGCGTATACTCTGGTTCTGGTGGCCGGCGGCGATGAGGGGCCCGGTCTGCAGTTTATTACCCCCTATGCCGCCACCGCCATTGGCGAATATTTCATGGAACAGGGACGGGATGTGCTCATTGTCTATGATGATCTGACCCGCCATGCCCGGAGCTACCGGGAATTATCCCTTCTTCTCCAGCGCCCCCCAGGTCGCGAGGCGTACCCCGGCGACATCTTCTACATTCATTCGCGGCTGCTTGAACGTTCCACTCATTTACGCCAAGAATTTGGCGGAGGCTCGCTCACGGCCCTGCCTATTATTGAAACAGAGGAACAAAATCTCGCCTCCTATATTCCCACCAACCTTATTTCCATTACGGACGGTCAGATCTATCTGTCGCCGCAACTCTTTGCCAAGGGAATGCTGCCGGCGGTCGATGTCGGAAAATCGGTTTCCCGTGTCGGCGGCAAGGCGCAGAGGCCGGCCTTCCGCGATCTGGTCGGCGAACTCAAGCTCTCCTACTCCCAGTTTGAAGAACTCGAAACCTTTGCCCGATTCGCCACCCGGTTGGACGACGACACCAAAAAATCATTGGAACGAGGCCGCTGTTTGCGGGAGGTGTTACGCCAGAGACGGTATCACCCTCTCCAGGATTTTGAACAGATTTTCATCATGCTGGCCCTGACCCAGGGTCTCCTGGACCAGCTGCCGCCTGAACAGGTCAGTCCTGCTGAAAAAAAGCTATGCCGCATGGCAGTGGAAAATCTGCCGCATATCTGCGCGGCGATCACGGATGGTGAAACATTAACTCCGGCCATGCAACAGGAAATACTGGCCGAATGCCGAAACGCCCTGACTGAAAAGGTGTAATCATGGAGAGTCTCCACGGTCTGCAGAAACATATCGAAACCAGTAGTAAACTGCAATCCATTGTCAAGAGCATGAAGACCCTGTCAGCCGTAAATATACGTCAATATGAACAGGCGGCACACTCCCTTGACACCTACCAGGCCACCATTGAATCCGGCCTGCAAGGGGTTCTCCGAAAAATAGAGCCGGTGGCCAGAAATGGTGCACAAGGGAGAACAGAGGGAATGGTTATTTTTGGTTCAGACCAGGGATTATGCGGTCGTTTCAACGAGAAACTGGTTGAATTTTTACTGCACCACCAAGAAACATCACCCTCTGCGAAACCACAGCTCATTCTCGTCTCCGGTGCCAGAATCGCCGCCCGCCTTGAGGCCGCAGATTTTCAGCTGACGGAAACACTCTGGTCTCCAGGGTCTCTGACCGGGGTGAATCCCAATGTCTATGAAATCATCCTCACCCTCCACCGCTGGCAGCATGAACACGGCATGAGACGAATGACCCTTTTTTTTAACCGCTATGAACCGGGTGGATCGGGTGTGCCAACCACAGCACCATTACTGCCTCTGCACAACGAACGATTACGCGAACTGAGGGAAAAGGAATGGCCCGGCCCAAGTCTCCCCTACAGCGCGATTCCGCCGGCTGAACTTTTCCCAGCCCTGGTGCAGCAATATCTCTTTGTCCTCATCTACCGGGCCCAGGTTCAATCCCTGGCCAGTGAGCAGGCCAGCCGCCTTCACTCGCTGCAGCAGGCCGAAAAAAATATAAAGGAACATCTTGAGGAATTAACCGGCCGCTACCGCAATGTCCGCCAATCGGTTATCACGTCAGAACTGCTTGACCTTGTCGCAGGGTTCCGCACCGTGGTAAACCATACAGATTAAAAGATTGCGGTTCAGGGGCGTGTTAGTTCAGCCGGCAAGCCCAGACAGACGTTTCGAACGCCCTTTGCAAAAAAAACAGACTGCGGCCGCAGCCGGTCCTGCGTGAGCGAATCTCTCTTTCTATGCAGGACGATCTCGGCCAGAGGAACTTGGGGTGAAAACAGAAACATTATTGTCAATACCCGGTGATTCGGCTAGATATCATGAGGTTCAATATTAACGTACTTATACCTTTTACGAGAGTGGCTACACATTAAGACTGAAAATTTAAATTTGAGAGCACTTGGTTTCGACCGGTGGTTCCGCGACCAGGCCAGTGAATGCTGTGAACCTGAA
>JBFFNY010000182.1:0-4391 GCA_041562955.1 Desulfurivibrionaceae bacterium
ATACAATTCCTGCATGGAATGCGGGCCGCCCGGGATCATACTGCAGATATGGGGAACACGCTTTGACACTTCATTAAAGGAGGCCAGCGGCAAATCCACCCCAGCCTCATGGGCAATGGCAGGAACATGAAGAACCGTGTTGGTTGAACAGCCGAGGGCCATATCCACGGCCATGGCATTTTCAAACGCCTCGCGGGTGGCAATATCACGGGGCAGGATCTGCTCATGAAACAGATTCATGATGGCCATACCCGCCTGCTTTGCCAACCGGATACGCGCCGCATACACCGCAGGAATCGTGCCGTTTCCAGGCAATCCAAGACCAATGGCCTCAGTCAGGCAGTTCATGGAATTTGCCGTGAACATCCCTGAGCAGGACCCGCAACCCGGACAGGCCTGGTCTTCAAGCTCATTGAGTTCGTCCATGTCCATGGTGCCGGCCTTCACCTTGCCGACCCCTTCAAACACCGAAACCAGATGGACATCCTTGCCGCGGTGGCGGCCGGTGAGCATCGGCCCGCCGCTCACCATCAGCGAAGGAATATTAACCCTGAGCATGCCCATGAGCATGCCCGGCACAATTTTATCACAATTAGGGATCAGCACCATTCCGTCGAAGGGATGCGCCTCCCCCATGATCTCCACCGAATCAGCAATCAGTTCACGGCTGGCCAGGGAATACTTCATCCCTTTATGCCCCATGGCAATACCATCACAAACACCGATTGTGGCAAAGGAGACAGGCGTCCCGCCAGCCATACGCACACCGGTCTTCACCGCTTCCAATATTTTATCCAGATGCACATGACCCGGAATAATATCATTTTGAGCATGACCAATCCCGATCAAGGGACGACTCAGCTCTTCATTCGTATACCCCATGGCCTTAAACAAAGACCTGTGTGGAGCCCGCTCCAATCCTTTCGTAACCGCGTCACTACGCATATATAGACCTCTAGAATGTAAACTAATGGGTATCTTGACTTTGCTTTTGCAAACGTACACAACAGAATGTATCGCCTTTACGTTTAATTACGCTCTGCCCCCAATAGTGTCAAGGAAAAGTTCTTTTCGACGATCTCACCCAACCCCTTGTTTTTACTTGCCGGATTGATTGTTATACTATATCGTGTTTTCAACTTCTTTTTTTCTGCTACGATCGTTATTTCAGATCGTTTTCTTTTCCTCTTTCCCCCCCACGTATGAAATATCTTTTTGGCCCTGTAAATTCGAGGCGACTTGGCTTGTCACAAGGGATTGATCTCTTAACAACCAAGACGTGCAATTTCGACTGTATCTATTGCGAAATTGGCCCCACCAAGATTCATACCTGTGAACGAAAAGAATACACCCCTACAGCAGACATCATTGCGGAAATTGATGAACTGCTGGCAGAAAACCATAATGATAAACCGATTGATGTCTTCACCATCACGGCCACAGGGGAACCAACCCTCCATACCGGCCTGAAAACAGTGATTGAACACATCAAGAAGAATACAGGGAAACCCGTTGTAGTTCTGACGAACGGCGCCATGTTTGACCGCGCTGATGTCCGCCAGGACCTCATGGAAGCGGACATTGTCATCCCCTCCCTTGACAGTGCCCGTGCCGACAGTTTCCGAAGAATTGACCGCCCGGCTGAGTGTGTGAATCTCCCAGAGATCATCCTTGGCCTCGGCATTTTTTGTAAGGAGTTTTCAGGCCAGGTGTGGCTGGAAGTGCTCCTGGTGAAAAACATCAATGACAGCAGGGAAGACATTACAGCCTTGCAAGAGGCTATTGCTGTCATTAAGCCCGACAAAACGCAACTCAACACGGTGGTCAGACCACCCCTTGAAGCGTTTGCCAGGCCACTCACCGAAGAGGAATTAAACGACATTGCCAGACAGTTACCCGGTCATGTTGAAATTATTGCCCGTTTTGCCAAGAAGGATAGAAAAAACCCTCGGCTTCCTGACCCGGAAGAAATCCTCTCCATGCTTGTGCGGAGACCCTGTACGGTCTCAGACATCAGCGAGGCTCTCAATCTGGATATCAAAGCCACCTATCAACTCATTGATGAATTGATAGAAAAGGGCAAGGTGATCCCTATGTCCCACCAAGGCAAAACCTATTATCAGCCGCCCCATTCATCGTAAACAGGGGGCGCCGTACCTAAACGTAGTTCCATCCATAGTTGCAGTATGCACTTCCTGGATTGAACCAAAATTTTCGAACCTCACAACGCACTAGCGTGTAAGGTTCAAAGGACATACCATGACAGACGAGAAAAAAACCGTCGCAAAGCAGGACGTTCCTGCCCCGGAAGCAACAAACGACACCGAAGCAGTGAAAGCAAAACCTGTGCGCAAACGGCCCACCCGCAAAAAAGCCGCTCCCAAAAAGAAGGTTGCAGTCAAGGCCGAAGAAAAAACCGACGAACCAAAGAAAGAAACCGCGGTAGTCAAAAAGAAGGCCCCGGCCAAAAAAGCCGCGCCGAAGAAAAAAGCTCCGGCAAAACCCAAGGCTGCAAAGAAAGAAACCGCACCAACGACAGATGCTACTCCAGACCAAGACGAGACACCGGCCACAAAACCGGTAAAGAAACCGGCCCGTAAACCCGCTGTGCGGAAAAAACCTGCCGCGAAAAAACCCGCCGCAAAGAAGAAACCCGTTGTCAAGGCTGAAGAACCGGCTCCAGAAATCCCAGCAGAGGAAAAGGCACCAGCGGTAACGCCTGAGGTCGAACCACAGAAGAAGACAGAAAAGGCCGCAGCCCCGGAAAACACCCCGGAGCAGGAGTCTGAGCCAAAAGCCGCAGCACAGCCGCAAGCGGAACAAGAGTCCCCCGCCGCCAAACCGGCCCGGCAGCAGCAGGCCAAGAGAAGACCCGCCCCGAAAAAAAAGCCCGTCGAAGAAGTCACTGAAGAGAAACCTGATCCATCGATCAACTACAAGCTCCTCATCAATGCGGACGAGCCTGAGGAATGCCGTATCGCCCTGCTTGAAAACGGCAAGGTTGAATCCTTCAACGTTGAAACCGTGGTTCGTGCCCAGACAAAGGGCAACATCTACAAGGGTATTATCACAGCTGTAGAGCCAAACCTGCAGGCCGCATTCGTGGATATGGGAACGGGCAAGAACGGCTTTCTGCCCTTCAGTGATATTCACCCCGAGTATTATTGTAAAGACGTGGGCAAGCGCACCCATTGGAAGGACCTGTCCATTCAATCCGTGATCATGAAGGGACAGGAAGTCCTGGTTGAAGTCGTCAAAGAGACCACGGGCAATAAGGGCGCCAACCTGACCACCTATCTTTCCATGCCGGGCCGCTATGTTGTCCTCATGCCGGGCAGTGACTCCCACGGCATCTCAAGAAAGATCAACAATGAAGAACGACGCAGCAAGCTGCGTGAAATTGTTAAATCAGCCAACCTCCCCGAGGAAATCGGCTACATCATCAGAACCGCCAGTGAAGATATCACCAAGACGGCAATCATGCAGGACATCAACTATCAGCTCAAGCTCTGGGAAGAGATCAAAGCAAATGGCCAGACCATGAAGGCGCCCGCCCTGGTCTACAAGGAAACGAACGTCGTTTCCCGTTTTCTGCGGGACCATTTCACCTCTGAGATCAACGAGATCATGGTGGACAACCAGGACGTCTTTAATACCGTTAAAGAATTTATCGATCTCCTGCCCGCTAAACACCGCAAGACCAAGGTTAAACTGCACCGAGGCTCAAAACCGATCTTCAATCAATTCCAGGTTGAAGAGCAGATCGAACAGATGTATCAACCGCAGGTTCCGCTCCCTTCAGGCGGCTCCATTGTTATTGATCCCACCGAAGCACTGGTTGCCATTGATGTCAACTCAGGCCGGACCTCAAAAGACAAAAACTTTGAGAAAACCATCTTTCTGGCCAATATGGAGGCGGCTGATGAACTTGCGCGGCAATTACGGTTGCGCGACCTTGGCGGACTCATTGTCGTGGACTTCATCGACATGCGGGACAATAAAAACATCCGCGAGGTTGAAAAGAAACTCAGGAACTCACTCAAGAAAGACAAGGCCAAGATCGACACCAGCCGGATCTCCAAATTCGGACTCATGCAGATCTCGCGTCAACGCCTCGGTCCGCCAATCCAGAAAGGCAATTACATCACCTGTGAACATTGTCAGGGCAGCGGGATTATAAAATCAGTTGAAACCACCTCCTTAGCCCTTCTCCGCCGCATTCAAACCGCTGCGGCGAAACGGCATATTGTTGCCATTGAGTGTGAACTGCCCGTGGCCATTGCCCAGTATTTGTTGAACCAGAAACGGGCTGACATTGTGGAGATGGAGAAGAAATACCATGTGGAAATTCGCGTCACAGCGAATCCCACCATGACTCCAGCCCAGGAAGA
>JBFFNY010000183.1:0-4379 GCA_041562955.1 Desulfurivibrionaceae bacterium
ATAAGGCCCATGCTGTAGGCAATCTCTTCAGGGCAGGATATTTTCAGCCCCTGGCGTTCTTCAATAACCTTGATGAAATTTCCGGCGGAGAGCAGGGAGTCGTGGGTGCCGGTGTCAAGCCAGGCATAGCCGCGTCCCATGAGTTCCACCTTGAGCTTATTCTGTTTGAGGTAGACCTTGTTCACATCGGTGATTTCAAGCTCCCCGCGGGGGGATGGCTTGATGTTTTTGGCGATGGAGATGACATCGTTGTCGTAAAAATAGAGACCTGTCACCGCGTAATTACTCTTCGGGATTTCAGGCTTTTCTTCGAGATCAATGGCCTGGCCGCAAGCGTCAAAGGAGACCACGCCATAGCGCTGAGGATCTTTGACATAATAGCCGAACACCGTGGCCCCGTTTTCCTGCCGGGTTGCATGGTCAAGGAGTTGATCCATGCCATGGCCGTAAAAGATGTTGTCGCCAAGGACGAGACTGACCGAATCATTGCCGATGAACCCTTCACCAATAATAAAGGCCTGGGCCAGCCCTTCCGGGTTTGGCTGTGCGCCATAGCTGAAATTCAGGCCCCATTGGTGGCCGTCGCCCAGGAGGTTGATGAAGGACTGCTGGTCATGGGGGGTGGTAATGATGAGGATGTCGCGAATACCGGCGAGCATCAGCACGGACAGGGGATAATAGATCATCGGTTTGTCGTACACCGGCATGAGCTGTTTGCTGACTGAATGGGTGAGGGGGTGCAGCCGTGTGCCTGAACCGCCGGCGAGTATAATTCCCTTGCGCATATTGTTCCTGAAATAGAGTTGCGAATTGTGGATGATGCTTTGGTTAGGTTGTATTCTATAGCCTATTAGAGGATAAATCCCAATGGGTTTTGTTATTTTTTTAGGTTGAAGGGGTAAGGGTTATGTGTAGGTTAGGTGTAAGTAGGAAGAGATCGGGCCAGGTGAACTGTTAGAAATTTTGTATATTACGGGATAGGAAGTTAATAGAAATAGGAACAATAACGGAATATCAAAATGTTAGTAATTGTTGTAGGTTGTTTCTTCTTCATACCGGATTTTCCAATAAGTTCCCCATGGCATTGGATTGTATTGTTTTTGTGTAGAGTTGCTTAATCCGGCAAATCATACGATGGAGGCTGTTTTGAGAAAATATGCGCTGTGGTTCTGTCTCATGCTTTGGTGCGGTCCGTTTACTGCCTATGGGTTAGAGCTGATGCTGCCAAAGGTTTACTCAGGTACGGTTTCTGTTGCCGGTTGGCTGGTGAGTGAGAAGCTCGATGGTGTTCGTGGGTATTGGGACGGGGAGAGGCTGCTCAGCAAGAATGGTATCCCGTTTTCTGCGCCTCGCGAGTTTCTGGAAGGGCTGCCGCCTTTTGCCCTGGAGGGGGAGATATGGGGCGGGCGCGGCACGTTTGCGAAAACCATGTCTATTGTTCAACAGCAGCAAGTCCATCAGGGATGGCTTGAGCTGCAGTTTGCTGTCTTTGATGTGCCGCAGGAGACAGGGGTGTTTACTCAGCGTTTAGACAAGGCCAGGGATTGGTTTGTTCTTCATCCAAGTTCCCTGGCTTTTGTCATCCCCCAGAAAATGATTTTAAATAATGAGCAGCTGGATGTTGAATTGCACCGGGTGGAGGCGCTGGGCGGCGAGGGGCTCATTGTTCGAAAAGCGGATGGTTTGTATCGCAGTGGGCGCAGCCGGGAGATCTTGAAGGTGAAAAGTTTCTTTGACATGGAGGCGGTGGTGGTGGCCCATATTGAAGGACGCGGGCGGAACCGCGGACGTCTGGGTGCGCTGGTGGTGGAGTTGCCTGATGCAACCCGGTTTAAGATCGGGACTGGTTTCAGCGATAATGAACGGGAGCATCCGCCGCCTGTGGGGTGTACGATTACTTTTAAGTATTACGGTTTTTTTAAGTCCGGGATTCCGAAATTCCCCTCATTTCTGCGGGTGAGGGGTTTGATAAAGGGTGAAAAGGTGATAGGGGGGAGATAGTTGCTCCTTGCTGCTAACGTAATTTTGACGCTTCTGTATGCAATCAGTGTAAAACTCCAACAACTATTTAGTTTGTTAAGGCTTTTGGGCTTTATCCTGCGCATACCCTGCAGGGTTTTCTGACTGCCAGCGCCAGGTGTCCTCGCACATCTCTTTAAGGCCGCGTTTGGCCTCCCAGCCTAGTTCCTGTCTGGCGAGGCTCGGGTCGGCGTAACAGGCGGCAATGTCACCCGGTCGTCGGGGGGCGATGGTGTAGGGCACAGGATGTCCGGAACACTCTGCAAAGGCCCGGGCCATCTCAAGGACGCTGTACCCTTTTTCGGTGCCGAGGTTGTAGACGACCACGCCCGGTTTGGTGCTGAGTTTGGTGATGGCCTTGACATGGCCCGGGGCCAGATCAACCACATGGATGTAATCCCGGACGCCGGTGCCGTCCGGGGTGGGGTAATCGTCGCCGAAGACGGAAAGTTCTTGAGTATATTCATGGCGGATGTTCACGGGGTTGGGGGGTAATGAATGAACTCCATTGTATAGAGCCTTTAATGAGATTCCCCAATAGTTTTCTTGATCTATTTGCTGGTCATGGTAAGACGTGTTCAGTGAACCTGTTTATTCCTTCAACCTGATGGAATCCTATGCTTATTCCTGTTATTCTCTGTGGTGGTTCCGGCACGAGGCTCTGGCCCCTATCCCGGAAAAGTTATCCCAAACAACTGCTGGCCTTGACGGGCGAGCAGACCCTGCTGCAGCAGACGGTTTCCCGGCTGAACGGCCTTGCTGATGTCGGGGCCCCGATTGTGATCTGTAACGAGGACCACCGCTTCCTGGTGGCGGAACAATTGCGGGGTGTGACTGCGGAACCGTGTACGATTATTCTGGAGCCTGTTGGGCGGAATACCTGTCCTGCCGCCGCAGTAGCCGCCTTGCATGGGGTAGCGACGGATGCGGATGCGACTCTGCTTATTCTGCCGGCAGATCATCTTATCAGCGATGGTGCAGCCTTTCTTGAGGCCGTCGGGGGTGCCGTGTCTTATGCTGCCGGGGGGAAGTTGGTCACCTTCGGCATTAAACCGACCAGTCCGCAGACCGGATATGGCTATATCAAGGCCGGGGCACCATGCGGCGATGGGGCCGGGTATGCTCTGGACTGTTTTGTTGAGAAACCGGATCTGGTTACGGCGACCACGTATGTTGATTCGGGTGAATACCTGTGGAACTCCGGGATGTTTCTCTTTAAGGCGCAGGCCTTTCTGGATGAGCTGGCCGGGGAAAATCCGGTCATGCTTGAGCAATGCACCCGGGCCTACGTCCAGAGTTGCCGTGATATGGATTTCCTGCGCCTGGATCGGGATAGTTTCGGGCAGTGCCCGGACGATTCCATTGACTATGCCGTCATGGAGAAAACCGTAAACGGCGTGGTGATTCCCATTGATCCGGGCTGGAGTGATATTGGTTCCTGGTCCGCCCTGTGGGAGGTCGGGCATCAGGATGAGCAGGGTAATGTTGTGAGCGGTGATGTGATCAGTATCGCGACACGCAATTCCTATATTCATGCAGAACACAGGCTGGTGGCCACCGCGGGTCTGGATGATCATATCGTTGTTGAAACGGCTGATGCGGTGCTGGTTGCCTCCAGGGAGCATGTGCAGGATGTGAAGCAGCTGGTGAATATGTTGAAGGCGCAGGGACGGTCTGAAACTAATCTGCATCGCCGGGTGTACCGCCCTTGGGGTTCCTATGAGGGTGTGAGTTTTGGTGCGCGTTTTCAGGTGAAGCTTGTTACAGTGAATCCGGGCTCTGTTCTTTCCCTGCAGATGCACCATCATCGGGCTGAACACTGGGTTGTGGTCAGCGGTACGGCGCGGATTACCAGGGGGGAGGATGACTTCACCTTAAGTGAAAATGAGTCCACCTTTATTCCCTTGGGGGTAACCCACCGTCTGGAAAATCCCGGCGTGATTCCCCTTGAACTGATTGAGGTGCAGTCCGGGAGTTATCTGGGTGAGGATGATATTGTTCGTTTTGAGGATAATTATGGGCGGGCGGGGGAGGTTTGAAAGGGTGAAAGGTTCAAGGTTAAAGGTAAAAGGGGCTTTGTAGATAGTTGTGAAGAGGGTGCTGTTCTTTGGTGGTTGTGAATAATAAATTTTAGGGTATTAGAAAATATGGGTAAGTCTCCAAACGTTGTAAGAGAGAAGGCCGCGGTAACCCGGCCTCGGCGTGAAACCTTGAATGGGCATCGCAGTGTTAATTTATGGTTTACCGGGCTTTCCGGCTCCGGCAAGTCAACCCTGGCCCATGCGGTTGAGGAGCGGCTGCATCTGATGGGGTGTCGCACCTATGTCTTTGATGGCGATAATGTCCGTCATGGTCTGTGC
>JBFFNY010000184.1:0-4367 GCA_041562955.1 Desulfurivibrionaceae bacterium
AGCACGCCGACATACATGGGGTGGCGGATATACCGGTACGGACCGCTGGTGACAAGTCTGGCATCCGTCTTAAGGGCCGGGCGAATATTGAATGAGCCCGGGGGCATGACAATGAGTGACCGCACCACAATGGAAAAAGAACCGCAGTATAAGGCGAGCGAGCCAACATTAAAGAACTGCCATTCTGTGGTGCACAGAAGCCAGGCGATAATAACAAGCTGCAGCGTGACGAGCACCCTCCCCTTCCTGTCGTCTGTCATAGCCCCTCCATTCTGATCCAGGCAACGAGTCTCTGCATCCCTTCAGTTGTGGAGACCTCAGGATGCCATTTCAGGATATCACGGGCCTTCTCCACTGAAAACCAGTGGGATTTAGCCATCTGTTCCGCCACAAAACGGGTCATTCTGGGCTCAGTTTTGATTCGGAGAACGGTGTAAAGATGCTCAAGGATATTCCCCACCCGAAAGGCGGTCTTAAACGAGACGCTCCGGGCAATAAGGGGACGGTTCAGGGCAATAAACAAGTCATTGATCCAGCCCCATAGATTGACCGGTTCCCCCTGGGATATAAAGAACGATTCCCCTGCAGCAGTGCCATACAGCTCAAGATTAATCGCCGCCTTGATATGGGCATCAACAACATTGTCGATATAGGCAATGTCCACCATATTGGTCCCGTCGCCGACAATTTTGAGCTGATTCTTTTTTCCCCGCGCAAGCAGTCTGGGGATGAGATTGGTGTCTCCCGGCCCCCATACGAGATGCGGACGGATCGCTGTGGTGGACAGGAGCAGGTCATTGGCTTCAAGAACGAGAATCTCCGCCATAATCTTTGAACGGGCATAATGACAGAGCACCTCCGTGGCGTAGGGGGTTGATTCATCCACGCCGCAGAGATGGCCGCGGTTAAAGACCACGGACGGGGTGGAGGTATGGATGAGTCTCTTGATATTATTATGCTGACAGGCCGCTATGACATTTTCTGTACCGGTGACATTGATGGAAAAATAATCATCCCAGCTTCCCCAGACCCCGGCCTTCGCGGCAACATGAAAGACCGTATCCGCACCACCCAAGGCCGATTTCATAAAGGATGCATCACGGATATCACCCACAAGACAGACGCCGCCGACCTCTTCCACCTGGGGATACCGATGCCTCCCCACCACGGACACCTGGATGTTCATGGCACGTAGGGCCTTGACAATCCCGAGCCCGACAAAGCCGCCGCCGCCTGTCACGATGGCGTATCTCATGAATGTGCCCCCTGTTCGATGAGAATATCCGTGGCCCACTTTTTAAGTTTTTCACGAAAGATCTTGGCGTTATGACGAATATCAACAGGAAAGGAGGGGTGAAACAGAACAATTTGAATGCCGGCGGTGAGATCATGGGAGGCCGCCATACCGAGAAGATCCTTCCGCACCACATCATGGTCCGCATGCAACGAGACACACTCGACACAGAGAACAGGCGTTTCTCGCCCGGACTCACCGACACCGACCAGGGCTGTACGCAGGACATCCTCATGCACATTAAAAATCCCTTCACAACAGATCGTATTCAACTCGCCCCGTTGGGTGAGGACACGATGCCCCTTGCGACCGCAGAACCATAGACGTCCCGCATCGTCCAGATACCCCATGTCACCCATGCGATGCCAGAGCAGGTCTCCATCAGACATCTTGGCCTGTCTGGTTTCAGAATCATTATGATCATAGGCCCGCGTGACCACGGGGCCGCTTACGATAATTTCACCGATACTGCCAGCGGGAAGAATGGAAGCCGTTGATTTATCAGAAATCGGCCCGGCAACCGGTCCCATAATCTCAATGGTCATTCCGGGCAGGGGATGGCCGACACAAACCCCCTTCCCCTCAATGGTCTGGGCCCAGGTCTCGGAGACGATGGTGGTGCCGTCGAGCGAGGCAATGGGGAGACATTCTGTGGCGCCGTAGGGGGTGAACACCTCACCTTCCGGCAACATGACAGCCTTCACCCTCTCAATAAGCTCACCTGAAACAGGGGCCCCTGCCATGAGGATCTTATGCAGGGGAAGTGTAATATTCTGTTCCAGACAATAGCGGCTCACGACATTCCAGATGGCGGGTGAACCGAAGGAGTAGGTGACGCCGCATTCATGAATGGAGCTGATGAATTTTACAGGATCAACCTGAGCGGGATGGGCCGGATCCATATCAGGCAGCACGGCCTTGGCGCCAAGTGCGGTGGAAAATAAGGCAAAGAGAGGAAAGGCGGGCTGATCGGTCTCATCAGGGCCAATGCCGTAATAGGACCGGATGAGTTCGAGTTGGGCATGGAAAATACCGTGGGTATACTGGACCCCCTTCGGCGGGCCGGTTGAACCTGTGGTAAAGATTACTGCCGCCAGATCCTGTTCCCGGGCCTGAAAAAGCGGGGTTGGAGGGGGATTTTTATTCAGGAGCTGCGGCAAACTCTTCCCGAATAGGCCAAAGAACGAGGACCCTGTACAGATAAAGGTCTTCACCGTCTTGAATGGCTTGGGGAAAACCCTGCGGAAGAGTTGCGCCTTGGGAATGCCGATAAGGACCTCTGGTTTCACCTGGCCGATACATTTAAGTAAATTCCGATACCCCATGCCGGGGTCAATAAGAATGACCGGCGCACCGAGACAGAAGAGACTGAAGGTCAGACAGATGAAATCAGAGGAAGGCGGCACCATGAGCATCACGCGCGTGCCCGGCTTAACCCCCTGTGCGGCCAGAACATCCGCCAAGGCCATGGCCTTGGCCTTAAGTTCATGGAAGCTCGTTGAGCAATATTTCCCCTTAACTTTCTGGACAAGACCCGTTTTGTCGGGTGTCGCACCGGCAACATGAAAGAGGGTCTCAGCGATATTATAGTTCATAGCTTGATAGGATCGTGGGCTCAAAGCTGGTCATCAGAAAATTTTAACCAGAAATTCCTGGAGAGGCTTTTTTATCTGGTCAAAGGCGTCTTCCAAAACATAATGGCCGGCATCGGCGTAATAATGACAAACAGCCTGAGGAAAACGGAGCTGCCATTCTTCGTAAAAGGAATCGTTAAAACAGAAATCTTTGCCGCCCCAGAAAATAATCATAGGTTTATCCTGTAAGCGGGTCAGGCCGTCTTCAAGTTTCTGCAGCGTCCCATAACTTGGATGATTCGGATTTAACGGGATATCAGTAATAAAACGATGGGTGGCAATGCGATTTCGCCAGGTATTATACGGCGTGATAAACCCCTTCGCCACAGCAGGAGCCATTTTGTTCACCACAGCCATATGTACCGCACCTGAGGCGAAGGAGTTCAATCCCTGGACCAGCAGTTTGCCAAGCAGTGGCATACGACAAAGGCTTATACGAAAGGGAATCCGTTTTGAGCGGAAGGCCGCGGTATTAAAAACCACAAGACCCTTTATTTTTTCAGGGAATTTGGTCGCCCACCCCATACCGATGGCTCCACCCCAGTCATGCAACCCTAAGACGCAGGAGTCTATATGCAGGTGGTCAAGGAGTGCTTCAATATTATCAATATGATCCTGAAGCCGGTACGGGAAGTCGGCAGGTTTTTCGGAAAAACCGCAACCGATATGATCCGGGACAATAACCCGGTACTGGTCGCGTAATAAGCTGACGACATTACGATAGAGATACGACCATGAGGGGTTGCCGTGGAGTAGGACCAGAACCTCCCCTTCCCCTTCATCCAGGTAGGACATGACATGCCCGTCTCTGGTGGGGACCGATTTTGGCGAAAAAGGATATTCAGCGAGCATTACCAGTCGATCCTGAGCATACATGAATTAATTCCGGAGCCGATGCCGAGTATGGCCCCGCATTGACCTTCCTGTAAAGCGCCCTGCTCCACACCCATGGCAAAGGTGATGGGGGCAGACACCGAGCCGACATTACCCAGAAAAGGCAGGGTTTCAAAGTTCTTGTCCGGATCAAGCCCCAAGGACTCAAAGAGCAAGGTGGCATGGGCACGGCCGACCTGATGGCAGAAAAACTGCTGAAAATCATCCGGATGGCCATTAAATTCTCTGAGGAAATCCTGCCAGCACCAGGACGCGGTTTCAACCCCTTGCTTTAGCAGAGTTTCTGAATCCGTTGCCATGAGAACCCCCTGTCCGCCGACGGCTCCACCCTTACAAAGATCACTATAATCTGTATTTGCCCGTACCATACCACCACGTAAATAATGGCCGGTATCGTTTGAGTCCTTATGTTCCATGACAACCGCAACACCACCGGAACCAATGGTCAGGGAGGCAAAGATCGGCTTAATGGATTTTCGGGTCAGAGATGTGTCCTGGAGCAGATGGGCCAAGGTCGACTCGACAAGATCCTCTGCCGTCTCGCC
>JBFFNY010000185.1:0-4360 GCA_041562955.1 Desulfurivibrionaceae bacterium
ATATTGTATTTGGCGAGAATATCCTTCATAAAGACCTTACTGCCTTCAAGGGCGGCGGCACCCTTTCTCGGACCAAAAATACGTAACCCCTTTTCTTCAAAAAGGTCCACCACACCGAGAGTCAAAGAGACCTCAGGCCCGACCAGGGTTAAATCAATATTATTTTCACTGGCAAAACTGACCAATCCCTTACAATCATCCGCTTTGAGATCAACGCATTCTGCGATTTGCGCAATTCCACCGTTACCGGGGGCACAATAAATTTTATCAACTTGACTACTTTGAGCAAGCTTCCAGACCAAGGCGTGCTCACGCCCGCCAGAACCAATAACCAGTACCTTCATAATATTCTCCTAAAGCGAACAAATCTGTTGTTATCACTCTTAGTTTATCAAAAAAAAATCATCAATCAGCCGGGCTGAGAACCTTTCAAAAAAGGAAAACATCTTACTCAAACAAAGCAAACCCTGTCAACAATCGTTCGCACACAAAAACACCTATCATCTTAACACCCTTATCTAAAGTGATTAATTAAGGATTTACTCTTGACACATAGTGTATGCGTATCTATGATTGTGTCCATTAATGAATAGCTATTCATAATTATTCGTTGCACCGTTAAAATAATTAAACCGTACATTGAGTGTTCCAACGGATCATTTTATCCTGGTGCACCTTCCTGCAAAGTTTATAGATCCTGAACCTTCTACCAATCCAATAATCCACCATGCGCGTTTCAGACAAACATAACAAAATAACCCAAGCTGCTGTTAAAGTTTTTGCTCGTAAAGGTTTTTTCAATGCCCGGATCTCCGATATTGCCAAAGAGGCCAAAGTTGCAGACGGGACAATTTACCTCTACTTCAACAATAAATACGACATTCTCATATCGCTTTTTGAAGATGAAATAGGCAAAATAATCCTCCAGGTTAAAAACCATCTTGAAACGCTTTCAGATCCCCAGGCAAAACTCATGTTTTTCGCCCAAAACCATCTGCATCTTCTCGAAGACAAGAAGGATTTGGCCGAGGTACTGCAAATGGAGCTGCGCCAGTCCAACGAATTCATGAAGGAATATCGGAACACGAAATTCATCGAATATATTAATATTATATCGGCCATCATTCATGAAGGCCAGAACCTGGGGGTTTTCAATAAAGATATTGCCCCAGGTATTGCCAAACGCGCAATTTTCGGGGCGTTAGACGAGATGTCCAGGTTATGGATTCTCGACAATGACCCTCAGTACACCATCGAAAAAACAGCAGAGCAGGTTTGCAACCTTTTCCTCAAAGGCATGCTGGCGGATCAGAACACGTCTTCACCCCCCATCTCCTCTTAGATACAAAAAAAAGGGTCATGATAAACACCATGACCCTTTTTTCAGTTACCTTTGCAGCCTTTAAACCATCAAGGGGTTTTACCTGCTGAAATCTTAATAATTTCTAACTGGCGAATACCCTTCGGAGTTTTTACTTCGATTTCGTCCCCCGGCTCTTTGCCAATCATCGCTTTGCCCCATGGCGACATCACCGAGATAGATCCTGTGTTGACATCAGCCTCATCACTGCCAAGCAGCTGATAGGTTATCTCTTCATCCGTATCAAGATCAAGAACAACGACAACAGTCCCAAAAACGGCGGTGTCAGTCGGAACCTTTGTACAATCAATCACCTCGGAGCGGCCAAGTTTATCTTTCAGCTCCAGAATCCGACCTTCACAAAGCGCCTGTCGCTCCTTGGCAGCATGATACTCTGCGTTCTCCTTCAGGTCTCCATGACCCAAGGCAACTTCAATGGATCGAACAATTTCCATCCGCTCAGTCCTTTCAAGCCGTGTTAATTCTTCTCGCAGTTTTTCACGACCAGTCTTGGACATGGGAATGCGCTGTACCATAACAACCTCCACAAAGCAGCTAATGCTTCTTACATATTTTCTCATCTCAAACAAGATGTAAATCGATTTCAGTGAAGCGATCACTATACACGAAAAAGAGAAAGGACTGTGCAGAATTATGATTTTTTATAGCAACAATTTTACCAGCGATATTCTAAAGAACCCTGTAAACGAACCCCCTCATATTCATCTGCGACATCAAGGGCTCCGTCCAGAGAGAAAATCCATGATTCAGTTAGTTCCATAGCCACCCCCGTGGCAACACGATGAAACAACTCACCTTCCGAATCGTACTCTGCCGAATACGACAGATCAAAAGAACCCGGGACATGATAACCAAACAACGCGTCAGGGAAGGTGTATTTATAACCCAGGAGATATTGATTGCGCCAATAATTCACAGGAGCCCAGTATGGGTGATCATCTTCAGCAAAACCATCACCTAACACCGGACCATTCCCCCCTGCACCGTCCTGGTGGTCTATAAATTCATATCCACCTCTGAAATATAAATACTTCGGCTCTGTCTGCAGAATAAGAATACACCACACTGAATAGCCGTTCATCTCATTCTCATCCGAATAATCAATGCGATACAACTTGCCGCCAACCTGGAAACGGGGGAATAGATCAACCGTTGTTTGAGCCGTATACTCTTTTGCGGTGATTCCACGATTCAAACTGGCAATGGTATCCCTTACCACCCGCTGCTCCATACCCACATAACTCTTCAGAAAATCGTTCCCCATCCCAGTCACACTCACCGCAAAAATTGTGCGGGCAGGATAATCGTCGTCAAGGGTATGAATACCGCCACTCATATCTATGCGAAAATAATCAAAGACATCCGAAGTAATACCGACACGCATTTCATTGCCGTTAACCCTTTCACCACTTGCCGTATCACTGTAGAAGAGACGACTGGCAACCAGGGTCCCTTCAGTCCGGGGCTTGGGGGAATACCAGCCATACACTTCCTGCGTCCATTGCCGGATATCCTGATACCCATCCCACCCTTCCTCTTCCAGATATGAGGACCTGATCCCGGTCCGAGGTCTTCGTTGCAGCTGGTTTCTATTCATGGCCTGGGAAAGGCCGGGGAAATCAGGATTTATCTGCTGAATTTTTTCATAGACAACAGCTTCATCCCCCACACGATTCAAGCTTGCATACACCCCGGCAAGATCCAATAACAAGGCCGGCTCATTCAGTGTCTCACCCATTGCCTCATACTGATTCACGGCATGAAAGAACTCACGTCTCCGCAGAGACTTACGGGCAGAAAGCTCCTTGATAAACAGATCCTGCCACCTTTTCTGAGCGAAAAAACCCGTACCAAGGCGGGCAAGAGCAGAGGCGTCAGGCGAGGTGTCGGCCGCCAGAACAAAACTTCTTTCCAGAGGGGTGCGCTGCAAAGCAAGAGGCTTCACCACCCTGACCCAAAGCGACGGATCTGATACGGGTGGGAGTTGCAGATGCCGCGTGTCACACTGCCCCAGGAACTCCTCCTCGGCATAGGGAGTACTATTTTCTCCATAAACACGAAGTGCCTCATCCCACTTTCCCATCCCCCAGAGAAAACGGGCCCGCAGGAGTTCCAGCTCAAACAAAGGCAAACCAGAACGGGGCATGCCTATAAACTCCAAACCCT
This sequence comes from Desulfurivibrionaceae bacterium, assembly GCA_041562955.1. Taxonomy (GTDB): domain Bacteria; phylum Desulfobacterota; class Desulfobulbia; order Desulfobulbales; family SURF-16; genus JAJRUT01. Next base: position 3,548 of record JBFFNY010000185.1, read on the forward strand.
TTTGGAAATCTCCTGTGGCCAGACTCACCCTTGCCCCGTACAGACGGAGCAACAGAGACTCCGGATAGAGCGCTTGCAACTCAACAATGAGGTTCAGGGCTTCATCAAAAGATGATTTCGCCATGAGCGAGGTCAGCAGCGCCAAACCATATTTCAGTGATTGCGGATGCTCGGTATAGAGTTTGCGGTTAATCTGTGTTGTGAAATTAAAAAGTCCGTGTTCACGTGCAAGACGTTGCAACACATCAAGATCTCCGGCATCACCACTTGCCCCGCGCAACAGCTGTTCTTCCAGCCGCGTCCTGTCCGATGCTGACCCGGTTAATTCTGCCCATTTCAGGCCATAAATTTTGGGCAGAAATTCATCTGGATACGCTTTCTCCTGTGACAGGATCAGATCACGTGCCATTTCCAACTCATTATCGTGAAAAAGCATTTCCGCTTGCTCAAGGACAACCAGCATCTCACCGGTACGGCAAGCAGCCCCGGCACTGCGGCAAGCCTGACTGAAATCCCGGCCCAGCTCCAATGCCCATTCAGGTTCGCCATCCGCAACCAGTAATTGCAGTTGCGCATGATACACCAACGGATCAAGCCCTTTTCCGGAAAGAGTATATTGATCAAGCCAATATGCGGCCTCAGCATTTTTGCCCTGGCGCAATGCATTATGCACCAACCGCAGCAGTGCGGTGGAGTCTTGATGTTCAAGCCAGTTTAAACGATCCTCCTGTTCAGCTTCGAAGGGAAATCCATAACGGTCATAAAACTGAGCCAACCCGTGGCGGGCAACCGGCCAGAGATCTGTATGTTTTG
>JBFFNY010000186.1:0-4304 GCA_041562955.1 Desulfurivibrionaceae bacterium
GATTTATGATCGATCTTAATGGGCAGCACGGCCTGGGGATGGATAATCTGACTGATCTCCCGACGTAGATATTTAAACCCGAAGAGGACACGAATAACCTTTACGCCGCCTCCGGCAGACCCGGCACACCCCCCCACCAGCATCATGGTGAAAATGACCGTCTGGGCCGCCACACTCCACAGGGCAAAATCTGCTGAAGAAAAACCCGCCGTGGTGATGATGGAAATGATCTGAAACAGGCTGTCGCGAATAGAATCTCCGAGACCCGGATTGCCGCTGTTAACCAAAGCTATACACAGCAGAATCGAGGCCGTGAGGACAATACCGGCGTAACAGCAGAACTCTTCATTACGAAAGAGAGACTTCGGGCTGAAGTGGATAAGCAGACGATACTGAAGGGCAAAGTTACTCCCGGCCAGAAACATGAAAACGGTGATGACCCAGACCACTGCTGAGTTGCCGTACCCCATTATGGATTGCGGATGGGGAGAAAAACCGCCGGCCGCCATGGTGGTCAGACTATTACACACCGCATCAAAGAGCGGCAGCCCGCTGAGCCGGAGACATATTATTTCCAATACGGTTAACAGGAAATAGACGAGCCACAGCGCCTTCGCTGTCTGCGTTATACGAGGTGTTACCTTTTCCTCGGTTGGACCCGGGGCCTCTGCAAAAAACATCTGCCGGCCAGCCACCGCAAATTGGGGCAGAATCGCGACAAAGAGAACGATAATCCCCATTCCACCAAGCCACTGCGTCAGGCTGCGCCAGAAGAAAAAACATTTGGGGTAGAGGGAAAAATCAATGAGAATAGTCGCCCCGGTGGTGGTGATGCCGGATACGGACTCAAAATAGGCATCCAACGGGTTCAATCCAAAGAAGAGATAGGGAACAGCTCCGGCAGCGGCCGTTACGACCCAGGCCAGGGTCACAATAAGCAGCCCTTCGGTTCGGCGCAGGTCATCAAAATTGCGCGACCAGCCGCCATATTTCTGAAAGACCAGACCGAGCGCGACAGAACAGGAGGAGGCCGCAACAAAGGGCATGATACTCTGTTGTTCGTGGGCCAGGAGAGCAACAATAATGGGAGTGAGGAGAATAACCCCAAAGGCCGTAAGGATGATGCCCAGGGCACCTGCTATATTACTTAACTTCATTGACTGAATTGTTTTTTTATTATTTCGGCATTTTGCGCCATGGTAAAAACTTTGAGCAGATCTCTTGGTTGAATCAGGGTCATACCATTGGGAATGATTATCCGCCTTCCCCGTTGAACAACACCAATAATAGCGCTCACTTCAAAATGAATATCCATAACCCTTGTCTCAACAAAATCATCAGGCAGGGCAATCCGCAGCAATTCTCCCTGCCCCCCCTCGACCAGCGCCAGGATATCAATATTCTGGCGCTGCACACGATTGAGCAACTCGGTTAATGCCGATTCACGGGGCGACACAACCACATCAATGCCCACCCGTTCAAAGAGATTCATATTTCGACTATTTTCAACTCGGGTGATGATCCGCTCACACCCCAGCTGTTTGATCATCAGAGAGCAGAGAAGATTCTTTTCATCATTATTCGTCACCGTAACCGCAACATCGGACTGACCGATCAGTTCGCCTTCGAGGAGCTCCAGGTCGGTTCCGTTGCCATGCAGGATAAGACTTTTTTTGAGATTATCGGCAAGAAAGAGACAACGCTCCCGGTCATGCTCAATGAGCTTCACCTTTATTCCGGCCTTTTCCAGTTTTGTGGCCAGGAGAAAGCCGACATTACCGCCGCCGATCACAGTTGCTGTTTTAATCGGGTTACTCTGCTGAAAGATCGTCGCGGCGAGGAGATCCAGAGCGGGCCCTGTGCCGATGAAGATGACCTTATCGTCGTAGAGAATAACGGTTGAGCCGTCAGGAATAAAGAGCTCATTATCACGGGTGATCCCGACAATCAACACATCCGGAGGAAAGGGGCAGTCCTTCACCTTGATGTTGATCAGGCTGGAATTCTCCTTAATGCGATACTCAAAGAGCTTACCCTGCCCTTCAGCAAAATGTTCCACATCAATGGCATCAGGCACGGAGATAATTCGAAAGATATCCTGGGTCAGCAGAGATTGAGGCCAGATGACCACATCGATATCATAGCGCGACTTGTATTTATCGGTCGAATTGAGATTCTTGTACAGCTCTTTGGAGTGGACGAAGCAGATGGTCTCCGGGTCGGCAATTTTCTTCACGGTCCAGCAGGCGACAACATTCGCCTCATCGAGACCGGAACAGGCGATGAAGAGATCAACCTTATCAATATTCCCCTGTTCAAGGGCGGTCACATCCGCACCACTGCCGCTGATAAAACCGATATCAAGATTTGTGAATTTTTCAGGCGGAGATTTTAAGACATCGATGACGGTGACATTATGATCCTGACAAAGGTGCATGGCAACCATATGCCCGATCTCAGTAGCCCCGTAGATTAAAATATTCATAAAACCAGGTAAGGGAGAGACTCGGCACTACTCTTTTCAAGCTCGCCGCATAGAAGAACAGACATAAATAAGTACACTCATCACCACAAAACGGGGCAATGAACGCCAGCCCAGCAGTACAGGGTTCATAATCCTCAAAAAAGGAATACAATTTCCCCCACTAATACCTTTTTTGTATTAGTGCGATTATGAATATAATCAAGGAAAAAAAAGATGAAGCCACGCCAAGCTTGTTCTTTATAACGGAAAACGACAGGGACGGCTTCAAAATAAAAAGCTGACGGGGCAATTCCTGCAGCAGACCCCATGCGCCCCCAACTCCCCACTTCCACTAAGAATGTCCCCTTGCCAAGAGGTTCCCGGAATCATTCACCCCGTGACTATTTAGGCCCGTAACCGTTGTTGCGGGCGACGCCGTTTCTCCTGCTGCTGCCGTTCAACAAGAGACGGCGTTGTACTGCCCTGAACACCAAGCAGATCAGAAGTTTTAAAAAAACAATACCAGTCATCACGTTGAGCCATATCCTTGCCCTTACTGTAGACACCATGCCCAACAAGGTTGACAGCTGAAAAAACGATATGACAGCCGCCCACAAGAATAACTGCAGCGGCAAAAATTGAAATAGGTTCCATGACATCTTCTCCTTGAAGAATAGAAATTACAGTTCGCGGGCAATACGAGAGCAATGCAGATCAAAAACAGGAACTTGAGCCTGCTCCTCATGGGCACGAACATCCTCAGTATCAGGTTTCGTCAGAACGTAACGAATTCCAACATCTTCAGCACTCAGTCTGGCAATAACCGTTTCAGAATCAGCAATTTCCATAACATGGTGCATGCGCACTCCCTGAGCTTCAACCTGTATTGCAAACTTTGCACTATTCATTTTTGAGCGTTCTTCAAAGCGCGCAATCTCACGTTCCCTACGCTCTCCTGAAAACTGTAACGGCGTATCACATACATCCAGAGCAATGATCTCACAGTCCAACCGCTGAGCCATCTTCAGGGCATACTCCGTGACCTGAGATAGATAATCGCCATCCTGCACCATGAGTATTTTCGTACTGGCATTCTTTTTCGCCATCATGCGCCCGACAGCGGCGGTAGCTGCGGACTGATTACCGGCAGCCATTTCCCCCACGGCAACCGCATCGGCATTGACCTTACTCACACTGACATTCTTCTTATTTTTCCCTGATTTCATCCAGTCCATTAAACCCATGACATCCTCCTTAATAGTTTTCATCATTCGCTTTAGCCACCGCGATCACCCATATGAACACAGACAGATGCGATGTGACGTTACGACACATGCTGTTTACCCCTTCTACTTTGCACCAGATGTGCCACACGTAATAAATATTTATTTTTTACGTAAAAACAGATATTTATACAGACACGCCTGCATTTATATCCCAAGGATGGACCGGGGGATCACCAGAGGCGTTGCGGGATGTAACAAATAAACCAGCGGATACGGATTAAAGAGGGCGGTAAGCGGCCAGGTACACTCAGCTTACCACCTGAATTTACTAAGTTTTTTTTACTTCGAGCAGGACAACCATGCCAAACATGTTGCAGATTGAAACCCTGTGGCAATGTTCAACACAACAGGCCACAAGACAAACCCGTGTTGAACACGGACGAAACGGAAGGGCGCTGAACCCTGCCATACGATCAGGAGGTGACAGCGGTGTTTTTCATAAAAAGCAGAGTGAATTAAGGTAGAGGGCAAAGAAGGTGAGGAAAGGTTTCCTCAAGATGATCCACCAGGAGGATGTCGATATGATCGGTAACATCAGAAGGTAAGGCCTTTAC
>JBFFNY010000187.1:0-4271 GCA_041562955.1 Desulfurivibrionaceae bacterium
TGTGGTCAATTATAACCTTCCCTACGACCCTGAAGATTATGTCCATCGCATAGGCCGAACAGGTCGTGCCGGAACCTTAGGCACATCCATTAGTTTTGCCTGTGAGGAAGATGCGTTTTATCTTCCGGATATTGAGACCTTTATTGACCAGAAACTTAAGTGTATCTATCCAGAGGATTCCTTGCTCATCGAACCTCCCAAGGTTACCATTAAGAAGAAACCGTTCCATCAAGGAACAAAACCCACTCATCGCAGAAAACCATACAAAAAATAACCTTCAGCTCAATTCTCATGCATAACCACTCAATTCAAAGAGAACGATGATGACGGAACGTCAGACAGGCATAGTTAAATGGTTTAATGAGAGTAAAGGTTTTGGCTTTATTATTGCTCAAAGGGGCGATGATGTATTTGTTCACCACCGTGCCATCAGAGGTGAAGGTCATTGCACCCTCTATGAAGGACAGGATGTTGAATTTGTCTTGATTGAAACCCCAAAAGGACTGCATGCTGAAGACGTCAAGATCATATAACCTCAAGCCCGCTCTCGATTTACCCATAATTTCACAACAAAGAGATACTCTTTCATCTATAGAAAAGGAGCCCCTTCTTTGTTGTCATTTGAGAACCATATTTTGCCTTTCTTCTCTTTTTAGGTTAAGAATACCTGGAGATAAACTTACACCATACTTTCTTATGAGGACACATTATGTCAGATAATCAATTAAAAGCAGTGATCAAAACAAGCAAAGGGGTCATCAATGTAAACCTTTTCGCTGATAAAGTACCCATGACCGTTGCAAGCTTTGTTAACCTTGCCCAGCGAAATTTCTATAAAGGTTTGAACTTCCACCGCGTCATCAACGACTTTATGGTTCAAGCCGGTTGCCCATTAGGAACCGGAACAGGTGAGCCAGGCTACCGGTTTGAAGATGAATTTGATGCAAGCCTGACCCACGACGCCCCGGGCAAACTGTCCATGGCCAATGCTGGACCAGGAACCAACGGCAGTCAGTTCTTCATCACCCATGTGCCTTGTGGATGGCTGGATGGCAAGCATGCTGTATTTGGAGCAGTGGTTTCAGATGACGATATGGCCGTAGTGAACTCTATTGCCCAGGGTGACATCATCGAAAACATCATTATTGAAGGGGACACCGCCCCCCTGCTTGAATCTCAAAAAGACCATGTTGCAGCCTGGAATAAGGGTATTGATGCCAGTTTTCCTGACCTTGATTAAGTTTTAACTTTTTCAAATAAAAAAAGGCTAAAAGGGGATTCCCTTTTAGCCTTTTTTTATGAGACGAATGATGAGTTCTTAAAACTTATTCACCGTCGTCCGCACCAAACATGACGCCAATCTGTCCCCACATCTCTGTGGGGATTTCAGTGGCCAGCTTTAAGGCACCGGCACAGCCGATAAAATCAGGATCCGTCACGGCTTTCACTTTTATTTCACCAAATTCGGATAATTGCTCAGCAATGAGTTCTGACAAGCCATGAATCTGTGACCCGCCGCCGGCAAGAAGGATATTTTTCAAGGTCGGCTCCTGATCTTCAGGGTCAAACTTGGCAATCAAGGTTTCTAATTGTTCGCAAATATCTGGAACGATAGACTCACAAACGGCACCGACATCTTCAGTAACATCAAACTCTGCTGGTTTCCCTTCATAGCGAAGCGTCACAATAGCTTTCTTTGGGGGTGTCCCAACAAAGGCAAATTCTTCTTTAATACGACAGGCAACAGATGCTGTCACCTGCACACCGGGATAATGACGCGTAATGGAGGCGGCTAAGCGCTCATCAATGAAGTTGCCGCCCTTGAGCAGGGTTACCTGATCATCAGCAACAGGAACCGTCCCCTTCATCCCGCAGATATCCACAGTACCGGCACCAATATCAATAACAATACAGTTGGTGAGCATGTTCAGACTATAGGCCACCATAAAAGGCTCAGAAACGACAAGGGCCTTGGACATAAACTCTTTTGAGAGTGAAAGTAAAAGCTCCTTATTCATTATGGACGCCCGAGCCGGCACCCCTATAATACCGCAAACATCTTCAGCCTTGCCGACTAGACCCACGACATGGCCTAACAGTTCTCGAGCCGCGGCATAATCACGTTCACTGGCCTCACGAATAACGCCATCAGCGAGGGGATAGCATAGATCCAGAAAATTACGTTTTTCAATCGCCTCATCTCCGAAAATCGGATCTGAACCGACCATCTTCTCACTGATAATGTCCTTGGGATACCCAACAACGGACTTGACCATAAATTGACGACCGGAATCAGACTTTACAGCTGTACGCCTCGTCCCAAGATCTATACCAACAATTATTTTCTTTTTTACCGGTGATGGTAATGGCGCGTTACTATTCTCATCCATGTTAGTATAAACTCCCTAGTAATATGTATTTTTTGATTTCTCGACAGTATTTCTCTTAAGCTTCTGTTTCATCGAAGAATTATGAGGGTGATTTTGTTTCCTGACGCATCAGATCTCGAACCACTCGTCCGGGCAGATAATGACTTCCTTGAACAAAGATCATGCAATCTTCCAAAGACTTCCGTTCGTCTTCAAGTTTATCATTCAAGTCATCGATGGTTTGCAGGTAGGAAAATTTATCCTCTTCATGCTGCTTATTCTCACCGATCAGCCTCTCGACCTTTTCAACAAGTTCAGGTATTTTCTCACTGATCTTTAAGGCCTCACCAAGATTCTTTTTTTCCTCCTGCAACTCATCCCAATACCCCTTCGCCTCTTCACGAACCCCATTTATTTTAGTACGCAAATCATGAATCTGGTCGGTATACCCTACCCGTTCAGCATCCATTTCAAGTTTTTGCTGACCACTTTCTTTTTTTAGCTTTTCTCGAATCAACACACTCGTTATTGATGCACCGATGGCACATCCGAGGGTCACGAACAAGAACCCAATAAAAAAACTCATAGATATCCTACCTGCCTAATGAAAAATTATTTTTTAAGAATTTCATTCAGAGACGATCCATTTTGAATGAATCCGACCTGACTCCATACATCGGTTGGCAAATCCATTGCAAGTTTCAATGCCCCTTTTGCCCCGATAAGACAATCATCATCGACACATTGCACGTCAACATCGCCATACTCGACAAGATGCCAGGCAATTACTTCATCAATACCTCGAATGGAAGAACCTCCGCCGGAGATATAAATATTTTCCAGAACTTCATGCTGAACCTCTGGATCAAATTTACGGACAAGATTTGTTAAGTGCTCAAGAATATCAGGAATAATAGATTCACAGGATAAACGAATCTCCTCGGTCAAATCAATGGTCACAGGCCGTCCCGCTTCACGCATGGAAACGAGTGCCTGAGAACCATATTCTGAAACAAAGGAATGCTCCTCCTTGATCTTTTTCATTAAAGGCAACGTCACCTGTAACTCCGGGTACCGCTCACGAACAAGAGAGGCAAGGTGTTGATCTATATAATGGCCAGCCTTACTCAGGGAAATTTGATCATCGGCATGGGGAACCGTACCTTTCATGGCACAAATATCAACAGTACCTCCACCAATATCAACGATTATGGCATTACTTAACTTATCAAGTTCATAGGCCACCATAAAGGGTTCAGATACGATGAGAACTGTCTGCAGCAGGTCATCGGCAAGCCGGGTCAGGATCTCTTGATTAACCAGGGACGCTCTGGCAGGAACCCCAACAACAGCACAGACATCACCAGCAAAGCCTACAGATGCCTCGGCAATGAGGTGTTTCAACAATTCATAAACCGCGTTAAAATCATGAAAATTAGTGGTACTTACAACTCCACCCTGCAAAGGATGATAGGTCTCACAACAGGATCGGTACTTGATGACATCATCACCAAAAACCTGCTGTTTACCCAGATGTTTAATAGAAACCAGGTCCTTCGGATAACCGATAAGTGAGCTTGTTATATTCTGATATCCAGAATTGGAAACCACAGCACATTGATCCGTGCCGAGATCAATGCCTAAAATAAGTGTATCAACTCTATCCATATATATTCCTTGACGGCCTAGCCAACTAAACCAAGCAAATTGAGACCTGAGTCCGCCAAGCTTTTATAATTACACAATAAAGCAATAGGAGCGTCAGAAGTGAAAATAAATTTTCTCAAATTGAGCCAGTGCAAAAGACTCTTTAATTTGTACAACGAGCAAAAAAACAAAGTCAAGAAATTAACCTAAAAAAAGAGAGCAAATATACTGAAATTTTTAAAAAAATTATGAAAA
>JBFFNY010000188.1:0-4244 GCA_041562955.1 Desulfurivibrionaceae bacterium
AAGCCCAAGATATACTCGAATCTCTTCGATGGTTTTCTGGGCGGCAATGAGTTGGGTGGGCTCAGGGAAGTCGATGCCGTAATAGCAGGGATGTGCTGTGGGAGGGCAGCTGATGAGCATGTGAATCTCTTTTGCCCCGGCTTTCCTCAGGGAGGCAACGCGACTTTTACCTGTGGTGCCGCGGATAATGGAATCTTCGATGATGATCACCCGCTTGCCTTCTAAAAAGGAGCGGACCGGGTTGAGTTTCACCCGTACCGAAAAATCCCGCATGGATTGCGACGGCTGAATAAAGGTTCGGCCGACATAATGATTGCGGATGACCCCGAATTCCAGAGGGATGCCTGATGCCTGGGAGTAGCCGATGGCCGCATAGTTGCCGGAGTCAGGAAAGGGCATGACAAAGTCAGCATCGATTTTACATTCACGGGCCAGAATCTCGCCGGTTTTTTTGCGATAATTATAGACATTAAGGCCAAAGATATCCGAGTCCGGTCTGGCAAAATAGACCTGCTCAAAGATGCAGAAACTGGTTTTCTGTTTGCCCTGGGGGAAAAAGGATTGGATTCCGCTTGAGTCAATGATCACCGCTTCACCAGGCTCGATATCCCGGACATATTCCGCTTCAATCAGGTCGAGGGCGCAGGTTTCTGAGGCCAGGACAAAACCGCCGTTTGCCAGTTTTCCGAGGCATAATGGCCGGAATCCCTGAGGGTCGCGCAGGGCAACCAGCTGGGTCTGGGTCATGATCAGGATTGAATAGGCCCCTTGGATCCGTTTGGCAATTGAGGTGATGGCCTCCTCAAGGGAGTCATGTTTGCATCGTTCCCGTGCCAGAAGATGGACAACGGCTTCGCTGTCCATGGTGGATTGGAAGATGGACCCTTTATTTTCCAGTTCATCCCGCAAGGCCTTGATGTTCACGAGGTTGCCGTTATGGGCCACAGCAAAGGTTTCGCCGCGGTGATTGGCTGAAAAGGGCTGGGCATTGACGAGGTTGGAGGCGCCGGTGGTGGAGTAGCGCACATGGCCGATGGACAGATGACCTATGAGTTTGTCAAAATCAGCTTCCTTGAAGACCTCTGAAACTAAACCCATGTCTTTATGTTCAAAGACATGATCCCCGTCTGAGGAGGTTATGCCGGCACTTTCCTGTCCCCGGTGCTGCAGGGCGTAAAGGCCGAAATAGGTTAGTTTTGCAGCGTCCTGATTGCCAAAGATACCGCAAATACCGCATTCTTCTGTGGGACGGGAGGAGTCGTGCATGCTCATGCCGAAAATCCTTATGGTACTCTTTTGATGTCTGCAAAAAAACAACGTATCTCAAGCAGACAGTCTTTAAGTGAGGGAGAAAATTTCCCCTAAAAAAAAGGAGTCAACTTACCTTATAACAAGATGTTGCGCAAATTTTTTTTCTACACTTCTTTTTTGGTAAATAGTTGTGGCCGCAGAGTCTGGGCGGTTATCTTTTCACTGGTGTAGTGGGTGTATTTTTTGTAATTGGTTTTCTGATCTGCTACCATTTGGAAAATATAGAGATGAGGGGTTCCAGGGCTTATGAAGGAATATGTCGAAAAACGAAGTCGGGTTCGAATTGATTATAAGGCCGCAATAACGATTTGCCCCAAGGGGTATTCTTCTATTCAGGGACAGTCCGCCAATGTGAGCATGGACGGCATATTTATTCACGCCGAAAACGAGGTGCCCAGCGGGGTCGTCTGCGGGGTGAAGATTGTTTTGCAGGGGCCGAACTCCCGGTTGTCGATTGATATTGAGGGTGTTGTCGCACGCACGGAAGAGGGGGCGATTGCGGTACAGTTTCGCGATAATCTCGAGTGGTGGGCTATTTTTACTATTTTCACCCAATACAGTGGCAACATTCCTAAGGGCAGTCCCCTGTGCTGCCCTTGAACAGCGGTGTGAACGAGAACGTATCCACATCGAACAACCCCTGATCGGTCATTTTCAAATGGGGGATTACGGGCAACGCCAGAAAAGACATGGTCATGAAGGGCGCGGTCAAGCTGCACCCCTGCTTTCGGACCTGATCTTCCAACTGCTGATGCTGGTCGGCCATCTCAATGCAGCTGCCCATCCCCATCAATCCTCCGATGGGTAGGGGCAGACTCTGTATCTCATCTTCATCTGCAACGGCGATCCCGCCTGTACATTGAATGACTTCATTCACCGCGTTCATGAGCTCCCTGTCATTGCAGCCGATACCTATAATATTATGGCTGTCATGGGCGATGGATGACGCCATTCCCCCGTTCTTGAGGCCGAATCCTGAGACAAAACCTATGGCGACCGGTTTCTGCTTGTACCGGTTGACCACGCATAGCTTTAAAAGATCCTGCTGGGGTTCGGCGATGCACAACCCCTTTTGAATACAAGGCTTTTGTAGTTTTTTTGTGGTGAGGAGCGCTCCGTCCTGCACTGCGATCACCTGCATATCCCCGTCCTGGGCCGGGACCTGCAGGTCCAGTTCCGTAAGGGGACGGGCGTGGAAATTGTTGAGCGGTTCCGGGGGGGAGGTGGTGAAGAGGGGCGTGTCGCCCTGTGCAATTTGGATCCCCCTGGCATAATGGTACTTGATGGTGAAATCATGAAGATTATCGACCACAATAAAGTCGGCTGGGTCGCCCGGCTGGAGAAGCCCGGTTGCAAGGTTGTAGTGGCGGACGGGGTTGACACAGCTGTACTGGAGGATGTCGAGGATATCATGGCCTGCCGCCAGACTTTTTTTGACCAGACGGTTGATATGGCCCTGCATGAGATCGTCCGGGTGGAGATCGTCACTGCAGAACATCCCGGCGTGGGGGTGGGTTGAGATGAGTGGGTGCAGGGCTGCAAAATCCCTGGCACTTGACCCCTCCCGGATGAGGATCTGCATCCCCTTGTTGATCTTTTCCATGGCCTCGCTGAGGCTGGTCGCTTCATGGTCGGTGCTGATCCCGGCCTTGATGTAGGTGTCCAGATCCGTGCCGTGGACATTGGGGGCATGGCCGTCAACGGGCTTACCCTGGGCACGGGCGTGGTTTATTTTGGCCATGACCTCCGGGTCGTTGTGGAGCACCCCCGGAAAATTCATCATCTCCCCCAGAAAATAAATATCATCCCGTGTCATGAGTGTGCCAATGGTGGTTGCGTCAAGGATGGCCCCTGCCGACTCAAAGGGGGTGGCCGGCACACAGGATGGTGCGCCGAAATAAAAGGTGAGCGGCACGGTCTGACCGCTTCCAATCATGAAATCAATGCCGGTCACGCCGAGGACATTAGCAATCTCATGGGGGTCGGCCACCACTGCCCCGGTGCCGTGGCACACCGCCCGGCGGGCAAACTCAGCCGGGGTGAGCATGGAGCTTTCAATGTGAATATGGCTGTCGACCAGGGGAGGCAGGATGAGTTGGCGGTCCGTTACCCCTGGGTCTTCCTGGATTGCTGTGATGACGCCATGGTCAAAATGAATGCGGCCGGGGAAAATACGCCGGGCAACGGGGTCATGGATCACCCCCGCTATGCTGTCCGGGTGGGGTGTCATGGTTTCCGGCAATCCTTTGAGGTGTGATCCATGCCCTTGTAAAAATGGACCCAGGAGGACTGGTCCTGGAGGGACCAGTCCCTTGGCGGGATGAACCCGTCGCCAAACTGTTCCACACAGCCGCGGGCTTTCAAACGCTCATAGGCCAGGACATAATGACACCGTTTACCCTGGGGATACACCTCGCACCAGCCGTCGCTGGAGCCGCCGCAGGGGCCGTTGAGCAAATACTTGGCGCAGCCGGCCTGGGGGCAGAGATAGCCGTAATGATCCAGGGTGCAGTCGCCGCAATTCCGGCAGGAGAAGAGGATGAATTTGGACAGATGCTCAAGCCAGAAGAGCGGGCGTTTGAGTGGGGTTTGCTCGATGGCCAGACAGCTGGTCTTGGCGAGTGGGTAGAATGTTCCCCCGTCAGCAAAGGCCTGATTATGGATGAACTGGCTGAGATGAAAGAGGGGGGACTGGTGTTGTTTCGGTGTGTTGGGGCTTGGTGAAACGCTGTTGCCGGTATGTTCGCCCCTGGTGAAATAATAAAAGCCATGGCGCGGTTCATGGCTGAAGGTGCGGGCCAGATCCTGCCACCGGGGTAGACGCTGCTCCGCTTCAGTCAGGAGAAACTCAAGGTCTTCCATGGTCAGACCCGGTCCGCCGATATGGGCCCCGTCATAGCCGAGGCCGCGCATGATGGCCAGTTGGCTTGCGC
>JBFFNY010000189.1:0-4186 GCA_041562955.1 Desulfurivibrionaceae bacterium
CTGCTGGGCCGCCGCCATGACCGGGCCCTGTCCCGTCTTGCCTGATTTTTAGTCCTTCTTCATTTCCTGCTTGAGTAGACAGCAGGAAATTCGATGTTTCACCGTTCCGTCCTCTGCATATTCCAGATTTCCCGGTTGCAGCAACTTGTTCATGACACATCCCTCCTGAATTTGCAGGGTGAAGAGTTGTGCTTCGGATAAGTTCTTGTTCCTGTGTAAGGTATTGTCCTTGATCTCATAGGTGTGGAGGGGGAAATCTTCGCAGAGGGGGCATTGGTACACCCGGCCGTTTGGAAAGATGAAGAAGTTCTCAGCCAGCTGGCCTGCGCAGAGGAACGGTTCGTCGGTGTCGAGAAAAACCTTGGGGTAGATGACGTGAATGCCCCTGTCTGCCGCATTTCGGGCCACCTCAGGGATGATGGTGAGCCACTCGTCAGGAGTGAGCTGCAACGTTTCGGCTGTGGTGGCTGATTTGCCCCTGATGCCGATCACCTGAATGAAAAACCGTTTGACCCCAAGTTCTTCGAGCAGGGCAGGCATCCGTTCAAGGTGGCCAAGGTTCATGCTGCTGACGGTGTAGATGAGGCTGACGTCAAAGCCCATGTTGACGGCCTTTCTGATATTGGCAGTACATGTCGCAAAGACCCCTTTGCCGCGGATGGGGTCATTGGTCTGCGCATCCGGGCCGTCCAGGGAAAAGCTGATCACCGCCTCGCTCGGTTCGATCTTATCGAGAATGTCATGGAACACATAGCCGTTGGTGTCGATGGTCACGGTGGCATAGCCCAGTTCTTTGGCAAATTTAACCCCGCGCGCCAGGTCTTTATGCATGGTGGGTTCACCGCCGAGAAAAATGACATTGGTGTCTTTTGTCGGTTCATAAAAAAGGGTGAGCCATTTTTCCATGGTGTCCAAGCTCACCGTCTCTGTGCCATGCTGTTCATAATTGATATAACAATGGGAACAGGAAAGATTACACCCCGTGAGCAGATGAAAAAAGATGTTGCGCTCCCGGGGCTTGAATTCGAGGGTGGTTGGTTTCATGAGGGTTCGTGAGGGGCTAAATGGGTTGATCCAGGGTGTATTCTGCCAACAGGGTGTTCTGCAGATACGTGTTGGCCGGGTTTGCAAAAAACGTCTTGAACAGGGCGAGGGACGGTTTGCGCAACACAAAGGGGACGATTTCAATATCCATGTCTTTGTAGAGCTGGGGCAGGGATGCCAGATTGAGGTCGGTGCCGCCGCCCATGGCATCTTCGTAACCATACACGATATGGCGGATCCCGCTGATAATCATTGTGGCAAAACACATGAGGCACGGCTCCAGGGTGGAGTATACCGTGACCTCGGCCGGGCTTATGTCCGGCCGGGTATTGATCAGCGTCCGCAGGGCAAGGATTTCCGCATGATCCATTTCATTGGCTTCCTGGCTGCGTTGTCTCGCCCCGGTGGCAACAATGTCATCGTCAAAAACAATGACACAGCCGACCGGAAATTCACCTTGGGCCAGGGCCTTTTCGGCGTGGCTGAGGGCCTGCTGCATGAAAAACTTGTGCTGGTCGGGCATGGACATCTCCTGGGGAACCATGGGATTGAATGGCCAAGATTTCATAAAAGAGGAGTTTGGTCAAGGTTGAATCTGTTTTTGTCTACGACGAGGATTTATAACTGTCGATTTTTTTGCGATGTATGGTAAAAAATGGAGATTATACCCTCTCAGAACGGTCATGAAAAAATGTCTAACATTCGATCCATCATAGAACAGCGAGAGCTGGAATATCTTTCTCCCTACAGTTGCCCCTCCTCGAAGTCACGGGGGCGTGCGATGCTGGAAAATCACTGTCCTATCCGGACGGTGTTCCAGCGTGACCGTAACCGTATTGTGTACTCCAAGGCGTTTCGCCGTCTAAAGTATAAAACCCAGGTCTTTCTGGCTCCCACCACAGATCATTACCGCACCCGTTTGACCCATACCCTTGAGGTTTCAGAGATTGCCCGAACCCTCAGCCGCGCCTTGTTTTTGAACGAGGATCTGGCGGAAGCCATTGCCCTGGGTCATGATCTTGGCCATACACCCTTCGGCCATGCCGGAGAAACCGTGCTCAATGAGTTGCTCAGTACGGGGTTCTGCCATTATCGTCAGAGTCTGCGGGTGGTGGATGTGCTTGAGAATGAGGGGATGGGCCTCAACTTAACCTTTGAGGTGCGGGACGGTATTGTCAAACATTCCAAGGGATATGGGGATGTGCTGCCGACTCAGTTGAAGGATATGCCGAAAACTGCGGAGGGGGCCGTGGTGCGTTATGCGGATATTATGGCGTATCTTGCCCATGATCTGGATGATGCGATTCGCAGCGGGGTGATCACGGAAGCGGATATCCCGGAAGAGTGCCAGCATGTACTCGGCAGCAGGCATTCCCGGCGGGTGATGACCATGGTTGAGGGTGTGCTTGCGGGAACTGCACCTGCGGATGGCCGGCTGGTCATCGGGGTTGAGAAGCGCATCGGTGAAGCCATGCATGAGCTGCGCCAATTTTTATATCATAATGTGTATCGGGCCGAGCAGGTGCATAACGAGTTTGTCAAGGCCTCAAAGGTGCTGCGTGAGCTGTTTGAGTATTTTATGGAAGATAATGGTGCCCTTGAACAATATATTGGCGGATTTGCTGAATCCACCTCCCATGAGCGGCGGGTGGCGGATTTTCTTGCCAGTATGACCGATCGTTATGCCCAGGATCTATATCAAAAAGTGTTCGGGCTCACTATCAGTTCATAAGGTTTTTTCCTGACGTTCCTTGTCTTTGGGGTGAGGAATGTTTATTAGTGTCTGCCAAAGGTATAAATTTTGGTGGTGTTCCACCTGTAAACTAAAAAATAAGAAGAGAAGTTGAGGTTATATGATGTCAGACGAATCAGATTTTATCCCCTATGAAGTCGCCATGCAGATTGTTGGAAATGTCGTGGAGGAAGAGCATCTCCATGAGTTGAATGCCCGAGTCCTGACCGTGTATGACAAGGAGGGGGTCGAGTTATGCTGGTATGATGCTGAGGAGATACTTGCCGAGGCGACACCGGAGAAGCCGAAAGATCCTGATTCGGTGAAGCATGCCTGTGTGGAAGTGGTTATGCGCCAGATTCCCAAATGGGCCTTGATGGATTTGCTCGCCCGTAAGAAAAAGGAAGACCACTGTGATTCGCCTGATTGTAAATGCGGTTGTGGTGACTGAGTGATGGCGCTGCAGTCCCTTTTTATTTCCGGATAGCCAGATCGTCCTGCAGTCCTTCCGGCATTGCCGGGACATCCTGCCCCCCGAGGCTGTATCCGCCGTCAAGGCGCAAGACCGTGCCGGTCATGAAGGGGGCATCATGGATGAGAAAATTCATGGTTTTGACGAGATCTTCAGCCTGTCCTGTCCGTTGTAACGGCGTTTGGCTGAGGAGTCGTGTCCTGTGTTCCTCAGAGAGCAGGGGCCAGCCCCGTGTCGATTCGCCATGTCGGCCGGCAAAAAAACCGAGCATGATTTCATTGACCCGCACCGTGGGGGCCGCCTGTTTGGCCCATGTTTCGGTGAAGGAGCTGACGCCGCGGTTCGCCGCCGCATAACCGTCATTAAAGATCAGCCCGGCCACACCCTGACGCCCGACAATTCCCGCAATGGATGAAATGTTGATGACGATGGAGTCTTGTTTCTGCAGAAGAGGCAAGGACTCTTGAAAGATCAGCCATTTTGCCTTGAGGGTGGTTTCCATTTCCAGATCCCACTGTTCTGAGGTGTATGGCCCGTGGACAACGGGCATTCCTCCACGCTCAATATTATTGATCACAATATCAAGCCTGCCGTAGCGGTCCTGCGCCGCTTGCAGCAGGTTTTTGACATCACTTTCCCGGCGTAAATCCGCCTGCATACATACATGTGCAGAAAATTCGTTCTGCAGGTCCTGACAGGATTCCGGCCAGTCGTAGAAAGGCAGAATGAGGTTGGCCCCCTGAGACTCCAGGGCGCGGGCAAGATGGAGGCCCAGATGTCTCGTTGCGCCGCAGACCAGGGCTGTTTTTCCGGTGAGATTCATTACAAGGCGGCTGTTTTCACGAGGAGTTTTGTGCCCGGGTGGATGACATCATCTTTGAGACTGTTCCAGCGTCTGATTTTATCCATGGTAAGTTTGAATTGGCGGGATATGGTCC
>JBFFNY010000190.1:0-4185 GCA_041562955.1 Desulfurivibrionaceae bacterium
CCGTTTATCAAAGCGACAATCCTTATCCCAGAGCGGTATATGGGTGTTGTCATGTCCCTCTGCATGGACCGCCGGGGTGAGAACACCAATTACCATTACCCCATGCCGGGCAGGATTGAATTCACCTGCGAACTCCCCCTCGCTGAAGTCATCTACGACTTTTACGATAAACTGAAATCCGTCACCCAGGGGTACGGCTCCTTTGACTATGAACTTTTGGATTACCGCAAGAGTGACCTGGTCAAACTCGACATTCTGGTGAACGGCGAACGGGTTGACGCCCTCTCCCAGCTCGTGCATAAGTCAAATGCCAGGGCACGCGGACTGCACGCCTGTGAAAAGCTCAAGGAAGAGATTCCGCGCCAGATGTTTAAAATCGCCATTCAGGGCGCCATTGGCGGAGATATTGTCTCAAGAACCACCATTGCCGCATTACGCAAGGATGTTACGGCAAAATGTTACGGCGGCGACATCTCCCGTAAAAGAAAACTGCTCGAGAAACAGAAGGCGGGCAAGAAACGCATGAAAACCGTGGGTAATGTTGATATTCCCCAGAAGGCCTTCCTGGCCGTGCTGAAAAGCGACCAGTAGCCGGGTCAAGCCTAGCCGATTCAGCAAAGACGAGAGCAGAGACCCGGCCACGACGGCCGGTCAGAGAGGTCATGCTGAGGCCTGTTCTGTCTAGTTCATCTGCCCCTGAGTCCGCCCATGGACCGTGCTGAAAAAGCATTCCGGACCAGTTACCAAACAGGACACGAACATTAAAAAGATGACACCATCTTTTTTATTTTTCCAGGAAGACACGGGTCTTGGTGCTGTCCCATGCCTCACACAGCCCGACACATCAGTCATGGACAAACTCCTTGACCAGCGCGTCACCCAGCCGACCCCTGGCAACTCCAGAACCTGCCCTGCTTCACCATACCAGCGATGCTGGCTTGTTAGAAATTACCCTGAATCAAAACGATAGGGGGTATCCAACTGGAAACTTTTCACGAAACAACTGGCTATTTGCAAGACACTCGTGTATATTCGCTGACCTTGTTGTTGATGGGTCACTTTAAATACTGATTTAAGGTCTCACCATCTAAAGTGGTATCGTTAGAATAACTGACAAACGGTCGCCACTCCCCGGATCAATTCAAACAACAATCCGGCGTAGTGTTCAAGGCGAACACGAGTCGCAGATGCGACTACTTTCTCTATTCTTCCATCAGATACCAGGTTCCCCCATGTCCGAAAACAAGCCCCTTCTTGCCACCTTTGCCGAACTCGATCTCATTGAGCCTCTCCAAAGAACCATTGCTGAAATTGGTTACGAAACCCCATCCCCGATCCAGTCGTTAACCATCCCCTACCTTCTCGAAAAGCGCGATATTGTCGGCCAGGCCCAGACAGGAACGGGTAAAACCGCAGCCTTCGCCCTGCCAATCCTCTCCAACATTGACCTGAATAAACATTCTCCTCAAGTTCTGGTCCTGGCGCCGACCCGCGAACTGGCAAACCAGGTCGCCGAGGCCTTTAAAAAATATGGCGCCAAACTTAAAAACCTCAAGGTTCTCGCAGTGTACGGCGGCCAGGATTACAGTATCCAGCTTGCTCCGTTACGCAAAGGCGTACATATTGTTGTTGGTACGCCGGGTCGTGTTATGGATCATTTACGTCGCGGCACCCTCAAACTTACAAATCTAACCACCATGGTCCTCGATGAGGCGGATGAAATGCTGCGCATGGGTTTTATTGACAGCGTCGAATGGATCCTGGAACAAGCCCCGGCCGAACATCAGACCGCTTTATTCTCTGCCACCATGCCCGTGCCGATCAGACGGATTGCCCAGAAGTATTTAAAGAATCCCAAAGAAATCTCCATCAAGATCCGCACCGAAGTAGCCGCCACGATCAATCAGCGCTATTGCGTTATGGGCGGGCATGAAAAGCATGATGCCCTGCAACGCATCTTACAGGTTGAACCATACGACGGCGTGATCATCTTCACCAAGACCAAAACAGCCACTGTTGACGTTGCGGAGAAGCTGGCCAAAGCGGGTCTTAAATGCGCCCCGCTCAATGGTGACATTGCCCAGAACATCAGAGAACGTACGGTGACCCGTCTTAAAAACGGTGAAATTGACATCATTGTCGCAACCGATGTTGCCGCCCGGGGCCTTGACGTGAAACGAATCAGCCATGTCATTAACTTTGACACCCCTTTTGACCCTGAAACCTATGTGCACCGGGTTGGCCGTACCGGCCGTGCCGGCAAAAACGGCAAGGCTATTTTATTTCTCACCCCCCGCGAAAGAAATATGGTGCGCATTATTGAGCGCACCACCAAGCAGAAAATAGACTTAATGGAGCTGCCGTCCAATAAGGTGATCAACCAGAAACGAATCGCCGCCTTTAAACAAAAGATTACGGACGCCTTGGAATCTGAAGAGCTCGGCTTTTTCACCGAACTCCTTGATCAATACCGGGAAGAAGCCATTGTGCCCCCCATGCAGATGGCCGCAGCCCTGGCCATTCTTGCCCAAGGCGGCACACCGCTTCTGGTGAAAGACGAGGTTGCACGTAAAACTAAAAAATTCGAAAGGTCTGCACCGACGAGTACCGAGTTTAAAAGATCAGATTCCCGCAAAAAACCTGAACCCCGTGTAGGTGCTGACCCGCGCAAGAAACCAGTATCCCGCTTAAGTGCCGACTCCTTCACGGAATCCCGTCCCGCAAAGCCTGCGTCAAGGCCTGATGAGGGTATGGAACGGTACCGCATTGAAGTCGGTTCTCAGGACAGCGTTAAACCCGGAAATATTGTCGGCGCTATTGCCAACGAGGCGGACCTTGACAGTGCCCATATCGGCCGCATCGACATCTTTGAGGATCACTCCACCGTGGATCTTCCGGAAGGCATGCCAGAAGAAATATTCCTCACCCTGAAAAACGCCTGGGTCTGCAGCAAACAGTTACGGATCTCCAAGTTTGATGGTCCACGGGTGCTGCCGAAAAAAACCCATGAACATACCCATACGAAAACTAAATCGTTTAAGCCTGCTAAAAAGAGTAAAAGCAGAGGGGTGCTGAGACTGGCAAAACGTGAGCCGGCCGCTGGCAAAAAGCAGAGTAAGAAGATCATCAAACAACCGGCTCGGTAGTTGCTCAGGAGTCTACTCCTGCAGGGAGGAAAGATGATGAAGGGGGCGAACCCTTCATCATCTTCTTCTCTTTTGACCCAAGGCAGCACAGCCGTACTCACCGACACCGCCCACTGATTCACTTCTGCATTTGACGAACCAATGAACGTTATTGAAGTCCAGGTTTTCAATAAAATCTTCAGCTCCATTGCCGAAGAGATGGGCATTGTCCTCTCCCGCGCCGCATTCTCCTCAAACATCAAAGAACGTAAAGATTTCTCCTGTGCTATTTTTGACAACCAGGGAGAACTGGTGGCCCAGGCGGCCCATATCCCTGTCCATCTCGGCGCCATGCCGGAAACGGTTAAATACTGCCTCCAGGTCCATGACTTCAAAGAACTTGATGAAATCATCATCAACGACCCCTTCCACGGCGGCAGCCACCTGCCGGACATCACCCTGATCAAACCGGTCTTTCTGGATGGCGAGCTGCTCTTCTACACCGCCACCCGTGCCCACCATGCCGATGTTGGAGGCGTGAGCCCCGGCTCCATGGGAAATTGCACCTGCATCGAAGATGAAGGGGTACAGATTCCCCCAACTCTGTTAAAAATTCAAGGGCGCACCAACCATGCCTTTCTACAGACGTTCATGCACCAGGTCCGCAACCCGGCTGAACGCAGCGCTGATCTCAAGGCACAATCGGCATCCCTCGCCCGTGGCGCCCTGCGTCTTCTGGAGATTATCGCGAAATACGGCACGTCCCATGTATTCGCCACCATCAAGGATCTCAAACAGTATAGCGAAACCCTCATGCGCCTTGCCATCACCAACATCCCTGATGGCGTATATGAGTACACCGATTTCCTGGACAATGATGGCGATTCGACAGAGCCACTGCCACTGCGGGCCACCATAACCATAACCGGCGACACCGCATGCGTGGACTTCAGCCGCTCCTGTGACCAGGTCAGATCCCCGTTAAACAGTGTCCGCCCCGTCACCATCTCCGCAACCATCTATGTCTTTCAATGCGTCATGGGTGAAGGGTTCCCCATCA
>JBFFNY010000191.1:0-4146 GCA_041562955.1 Desulfurivibrionaceae bacterium
GTCTCAAGATCTTCTCTATCCTCCCCCACACCGACAAAGAGAATCCGGCGACACTCCAAACCCGAGTCAGAATAGACTAAATAGGTTTCGCCCTCCTTGCCGGAAAAATCCTTCTCTTTCACCGGAAGGTCGAGGTAGGGATGAAACAACGAATCAACAGGCACAAGATCAGCATCACCTTGTGCCACTAGAACCACCAGAAGATCACCCGTAAATGACCCACATTTTTTATTTGAAACAATAATCATGACAATCCCTGAGATTTAAAAAATAACGGCCAGATAACAAAAGAGCAAAAAACAGATAATAAAGTTAATCCCGATGAAAGCCTTCATGTCCAGATACTCGCTGAACTCAACAATAGCAAAGCGCCACAGGATATAACCACCGGCAATAACACCATTCATCATGAAAAAAGCGGAAAGCACATCCACTGGAAACTCAGGTATTTTAAAATAGAGTTGTTCTAAAAAATCCATATGAAATTGGCGGCCGATCGTTGGCAGAAAATCACCCAGACCATCAGCAAAAAATTCCATCCGATACACCAATTCGCCGGTAAAGGCCATGGGGATGAGAACCGGAACCATGGGAGAAAGATGCCCGCAAATGGGATCCTTGGCAACACCAAAAAGTTTTGCACCCAGCCGGATCAGCCAGAGCACAAAGAAAGAGCAAACCACCAGGGTAAGACTAAAAAGCAGGGCGTCAGAAACACCAAGAAGCTCACGATACTCTGTATAAATGGACTTTTCCCGTAAAAAACGGGCCAGCTGTGAACCCATCAGAAAGGGCACAATATAACTGCAGGTAATATAACGCCCCTGATTTTTAATCAATTCAATATAGGGATTGCGCAGGAGTAATTGCGGGGAATCACGATCACAAAGGGGGAGACAGTGACCACACACCAGACAGTGGAGATTATGGCGCACGGAAATTGCGCCCAGATAGACGGGACACCCCTCCTTTTGATCATTACCCCGTTTACAGGCAATGGTGGTGCAGCCCCGACATTTCTTTGAATTCGATCTGAATTCTGTAATGGCCATGGTGGCCGCCGCACCGGTCATCCTGCCCAAAGGGCAAAGATGACGACACCATGCCTGACCTGGATAGAAAAGAGCAAGGAGGGCCGAGCCGAAAACAATGGACAGGACAAGATAAGAGGTGCCGCGAGGCCAATGATTAAGACCGACAACAATCTCCACCCAGATGATGAGTCCTAATAGAAAAACGGACATATACACGCCGTAATCCTGCAACCATTTAGGAACGGGGAGATTTAAAGACAGCCCTTTTTTCTGGAGAAAGACACCAAGCCCTGGGAAGGGACAAATGCCGCACCACATGCGTCCCACAAAAAACCATGAGAGAACAATGGCCGGCCACAATAAGCCCCAGGTGAGATACACACTGAAATTGGACTCTGCGTTCTGCGGCCCCCAGAAACCTGAGATAACAACGAGGACAAAGAGGACATCACCCAAGGTACGCAACTGGGCATAATGATGCCGTGCTGCAAGAAAACGCCTGATTCCAGGGAAATATTCAAAGAGATCAATCCCGGGGCCATCGCCAAATGACATCAGGCTCTTTAGTATTTTCTTCCACCAATCCATTATTCACTATCCCAAGGGTTCTAGAGCAACATCCACCTGAAACTTCTCTTTATTACGAATTAATTGAATGGTTATAACATCACCAATTTTAAAAGTATTTAAAATTCGGGAAAGATCACGCTGATCATGAATTTCAACCCCATTAATACCTATAATGATATCACCCAGAATCAATTGCCCTCTCTGTTGTTTTGTCCCAAGAATGCCGGCCTTTTCGGCATTTGACCCCTTCTCAACCTTTATAACGAGAACGCCGTCGAGACCCAAACGTCTTGTCAATTGCGGGGTCGCAATGGAAATACCCAAACCTGGTTTAAGGACCTTGCCGTATTTGATCAAATCAGGGACAACATTATTGACCTGATCAACTGGTACGGCAAAGCCGATGCCGGAACTCACTCCTGCAGGGGAGTAGATAGCGGTGTTGACACCGATAAGCCTCCCGGCACTATCCAGCAGCGGCCCTCCTGAATTGCCGGGATTAATCGCGGCATCCGTCTGAATAACACCCTCGATGGTTGTCCCTGCCACCGAGGTAATTTCACGCCCCAGGGCGCTGACAATCCCGGAGGTCAGGGTATGATCGAGACCAAAGGGATTACCAATGGCGTAGACCCGTTGGCCGACAAGGAGATTATGACTTTCACCAACCGGAATGGGATGCAGTTGGGCAACGGGTGCAGAGATCTGTAACACCGCAAGATCTTTTTCAGGCGAGGCGCCGATGAGTACGGCCTTCCATGTGGAATTATCTTCGAGGGTGACATGAATACGGGAGGCGTCTTCAATCACATGATAGTTCGTAACGATCCGCCCCTCTGTATCCCAGACAAATCCTGAACCTGTACCTTTAGGTATTTCATAGGCGTTCAGACTGAAAAAATTACGAACAACCTCGACAGAGGTAATATAGACCACGGAGGGAGAAATAGCGGCAAAGAGTTCAATGCTGTTTCGTTCATCAGACGCCAGATCACCCCGGGCTGTAACGGCGCGGGGAACGGCATCCTGCTTGAAATTAAACGTATCGGGCCTGAAAAAAAGAAACCAAAGGAAGGAGGCAATAACAAGAAACCAGACAAGGGGACTGAAGGAAAGTCTTCTGTTAAGAGCCATTGAGAGAGATACCCTGCATCATAAATTAAGAAGAAATTTAGCAATCATGAAATAGGCGGCAACACCGACAATATCGATTGACGTGGTCACAAAAGGACCCGTTGCAACAGCAGCATCAATATTGAGTCGCTTCAAAATCAAGGGGACAAAGGTGCCGACCGTGGCGGCCAGTGTCATCGCAAATAAAACAGACATACTCACAACAAGGCCGAGAATGGGCATATCACCATGGGTAAAATAAGCAACGCCACCGAGGAGACAGCCATACAATGTGCCAAGCAACACCCCGACCCGCATCTCCTTAAACACAACCCGCCACAATTCATTCATATTGATACGACCCGTGGCCATACCACGGACAATGATGGTTGAAGACTGCGTCCCGATATTTCCACCCATTCCCATGACAATGGGAATAAAGCCGGCAAGGGCCAAGACCTGCTGCAGCTCCTCTTCAAAGACATTAATAATAAGCAGGGCCAGCAAACCACCAATCCAGCTCGCAAACAACCATGGAGCACGGGTAATTGCCGTATCAACAGTGGATTTGAGTAAAATTTCATTATCTTTACCCGCACCGGCCATCACCAGGAAATCCTCAGTGGCCTCCTCACGGATAACATCAATGATATCGTCAACGGTGACAATACCCACCATTCTGCCACTGGCATCAATGACTGGAACCGCAAGGATATTGTACTGGGAAACAATGTGGGCCACATCTTCCTGATCCGTTTCAGTGGGAACAGAAATCACATTGGTGTTCATGATATTTTTTAACTGACGGTACGGCTTATGGGTCAACAATTCACGAAGTGACAACACCCCGACTAGCGGTCCATCTTCACCATGCTTGATATAGAGATAGAAGGCCATTTCCAGCTCTTCACTATTCTCCTGCACCCACTTGATCGCATCCCCCACACTGAGCTCATCATCAAGGGATAAAAAGTCGGGTGACATTCGCCCCCCAGCCGTTTTCGAATCGTATTGCAGTAAATCTTCGACCTCTTCTCGATCAGCGCGATGCATAAACTGCCGAATTTCTTCAGCAAATTTATCTGGTAGATAATCAAAAATATCAGCGGCATCATCGGGGGCCATGGTCTCAATAACAGAGGCGAGATATTGGGGCGTAAGACCATCAATCAATTCCAGCAGAATGGTCTTATCCAGCTCTCCCAGGAAATCAGCAATCTGGTGTGTTTGGACAACTACGCTAAATACCTGGGTTCTTTCGTTGAGGGTCAAATACCTGAAAACCCACGCAATATCAGCAGGATGTGTTTTGGACATCAGCTTGAGAAGCCGATCTACGGCGTTGCGTCGGTGGAGCCTGCGGATGGTATCAAGAAGAACCATACCTTCACTGGCGACCATTTCTTTCTGAGCATTTTTTTGCATAATA
>JBFFNY010000192.1:0-4146 GCA_041562955.1 Desulfurivibrionaceae bacterium
GCCCCTTTCTTGGCGATGATGACACCAGCAAATTGAGGGCCATTTTTTTTGTTCATGGTGGCTAGAGCGGTGGTTCCGTACTCTTCTGTCATAATGATGGTCTGCACAGGATTTGCCAGGATGAAATCGAGCTCGTTTTTGTCCATCAGCTTAAGAAGAGATGCAACCTTGTTGGGGATCAGAGTGACCTTGTCGCCGAGTTCCTGTTCTAGATATGTCCCTAATGCCCCCCAGTCTTTCAGAGCCTTTAATTCGCCACGAGGTGCGTTGATTCCAATTTTTACTTCGGCCGAAGCGAACGATGCTGTCCCTAAAGAAAACAGCAACAACGTCATACAGGATGCGACTACTCGTCTTATCATTGGTTAATCCTCTCTACGTTAAATTATTAAATTGTTTCCACTCTTCATTGTAAAAGAATATTGGTTTCAGTTTCCAATTGCAAATGCAGAATGGGTTTTGTTGAAAAGATATGCGTAAACTCTTGGGGAATACATTTTTATAATGGAGTTATTTCTTGCGAGTATTTTTTATTTGTCGATGGTGCGATGATAATGATACCCTATCTCAAAGGAGTCCTCAGGGGTTTAATAATTTAGGATAACGAAAGAGAGAGTGTTATGAAGAATAGAATTTTCCAGTTAGGGTTAACAGGTCGAATCGTCGGAGCTATCAGTATAGTTCTTGTTGTGTTGCTGGGTGGTGCGGCAGGGCTCACTGTTCTGTTACAAGATCATGCTCTGGAGAATCTCTTGACGGCGAGTACTGTTATTGTCGATGAAATGGCGGTAGATCAAAAAAAAGCCAGTAAGGACTCTGAAAATCTTAAAGCCGAGCGGTATGTCTCTTTGTTGGCCTCTTTTAGCCCGGAGGCCGTTATCTCTTTTGAGCTTTCTGCTTTGCTGGTCTATGCTGAAGCTGTTACCAGCGATCCCGATATCTCTTATCTCGCATTTCAAACCCCTGATGGTAATGTCCTTGCTTCTTCCGGCAATAAGGATGAGGTCGAGGCGGACTCTTTTGTCTCTGCTGATATCATTTCTGATGAAATTGTCTTGGGTAAGGTGGTGTTAGGATATAATCACATTCGTTCTGATAAACAGATCTCCACAGCCAGGTTGAAGACGGATGGTCATTTGCAGAATATGCGCAAGACTAAGGCCGCAACACTTCGCTCTTCTGCCTTCAAGATGGCATGGATGTTTCTGGGGGTTGTGCTATGCGCAGGATTTTTATTAGCGTTTATTCTTGGCCGTAAGGTGACCAAACCGTTGAATGGCATTATTGATAATTTGAAAAGTGGTGCGGATCAGGTGACGAATACAGTGGGGCAAATGTCAAATGCTTGTCAGTCGATGTCTACCAATAGTTCTGATCAGGCTGCGGCACTTGAGGAATGTTCTTCGACTCTGGAGGAGATGTCTGCCCAGACCAAGCAGAATTCAGAGCATGCCCATCAGGGTGATATGTTGATGCGTGACGCCAGTAAAAAAGTGGAACAAGCGACGGGTTCAATGGATAAATTGACTGAATCCATGCAGGGAATCATGGCGGCGAGTCAGCAAACATCCAAGATTATTGGTACCATTGATGATATTGCTTTTCAGACCAATCTACTGGCCTTGAATGCTGCAGTGGAAGCGGCAAGGGCCGGTGAGGCTGGGGCCGGTTTTGCGGTTGTTGCTGATGAGGTCCGAAATCTTGCGATGCGAGCTGCTGAGGCGGCTAAGAATACCGCAACGCTGATTGAGGAAACTCTGGCAAAGGTAAAAGATGGTTCCCTGTATGTAGAAGAGACAAACGGTATTTTCCAGGAAGTGGCGCAAAGCGCGGCCAAGGTTGAAGTTTTGATTAATGAGATTGCGACTGCCTCGAAAGAGCAGGCGCTAGGAGTGGATCAGATCAACAACTCGATTGCTGAGACCAGTGATATGACCCAGCAGTATGCGGCCACAGCAGAGGAAACAGCCTCATCTTCCGAAGACTTACGGGGACAGGCCGACAGGATGCACAGCATGGTTGAAGGTTTAGTTGAAATGCTTGGTCGGCCTAAGGCTCAGGGTGGGGAAATGTCTCATTCCAGAGCCTTGAGTGTTCGATAGGTTGTTGTTGAATAACGTTAGATGAACCAGTTGGTAATTCTCTAATGTCTTAGAGCGAAGCTGTATGGCTTGAAATGAAAGCAGTTTTTTGCTCTTGGATAACCTCAGCTATTTTGAGGTCGCGGGTTGACAACGAAAAAGGGGGACGGCTTAAAGCTGTCCCCCTTTTTTTGTGGGGGTGCTTCGGTTTGATACAATCGCCCTGCCCTCGCTGAGTGCGCCTATAGGACTTGTTAGTCATGCCCTGTAACCTGGTCGTGCAAGATGGGAAATGATGATGAATTATGAGGTTAGGTGATCTCGTTTCAACATAACACGTTGTGGCTGAATCTGGCCGCAAACGAATCAAAACCCACTCCGTCGGTTCTTGGAAAAATATTGCCTGCTGCCTATGGCCCCGTTTGGTTTCGTGACCCGATAACCATTCCTGCCATACGTTATAAATACGCCGATCATCATAACTATCAAAATGTGCAATAAATAAGTGTCCTGTTTCCTGAACTTTCTCTGTTGAAGATGGGGTATATCTTCTGTCATGTTTTCAGCAAGTTACCGTGTTTGTGAACCGTGCAATCCCGTAAAAAGACCAGAATACAGCCAAATAGAAACATTTGACAACCGTTGAGCCAATCCTTACGATATTATTAATAGGGTGGGAGAAACTGATTCGACTGCGGTGGTATCGGCATTCTGTTTTCTGCATCTGATGCATGAAATCATGTTTCTAAGATATGCTCATGCAGGTCGCGTAATAATACAGCTTCATGGCTGAAATAAAGCATTGCTTGGGGAGAAGCCTAATGCGGAAAAAATTAATGGGAAGATGTGTGTCAACGGTGGCCCTGCTCGCGGTATTAACCGCGACAACAGCCTTGGGAGTAGAAATTAATGAGTATCAGGATGAGTTTGAACAGGCCATGCAGGATCGGGCCGAGGGCAGACTCTATGATGCGTTGGAGAATTTTCATAATATTATCTCCAACCAGCCGCAGCTGCAGCGGGCACGGTTGGAACTTGCTGTGACCTATTACCGTTTATACGAAATGGAGGAGGCGCAGCGGTATGCCCAGGAGGTTCTGGATGACCCCAAGACACCGCCTGAGGTCAAGGTCACGATTCTGGCTTTTCTTGCCCAGGTGAAAAAGGATGCGGAGAAGCTTCAGGCCAGACATACCTGGACACCGAGCGCCAGCCTTGGCTGGATGCATGACACCAATGTCAATGTCGGACCTGCAAATGAAATTATCAATATTGGCCCGGGCACCCTCTATCTCACCCCGGGTGCTGGTTCCACCAGTGACTCAGCCGTGGTTCTCACGGCTGAACTCTCCCACCTGTACCAGTCCGGGAAAAAAATTAAAACCGGCCAGACCAACACCCATTTTCTCTGGCAATCCAATGTGACGTATTATCACCGTGACTATTTCAACGAACATGCCTTTGACATGGGTGTGCTCACCATGGGTACCGGGCCGATGTTTCTCAATATCGGCCACTGGCGGGTGGCCTGTCCGCTCCAGGTTGACTACATCAGTCTCGGCAGTGAGGATCTGGCCTGGTTCAGCTCTTTTCTGCCCAGCATCAACAAACAAATCCCCAAATGGGGACTTGATATCGGCATGAGCGGGCAAATAACCAACCGTGATTACAGCGAGAGCGCAGATAAGGTCCGTGACTCAACCTATGCCGCAGGTAAATTCACCTTCGCCAAGGTGTGGAAAAAGGCCCATTTCGTCATGACAACCGGCATATCCTTCTTCAACGATAATGCCGATTCCAGCCGCTATACCAACGATGGCCGTGATGCCTTTATCGGTGCTACCTGGGCGCCAATCGAAGGCGGCTCACTCTATGGCCGTTTCAATGAGAAGCATGTTGACTATGACGGGCCGGAACCGATCTTCGGTGACCGTTATGACCGTGAAGAGAAAATAACCCTGGGGCTCAGCTACCACTTCCAGCATGAAAAGCTGAAACCCTACACCTTCAGAGTTGATTACAGCCGTACCGACAATTACTCCAGTGCGGCAATCTACGCGTACGA
>JBFFNY010000193.1:0-4138 GCA_041562955.1 Desulfurivibrionaceae bacterium
CTCAAATACCCCATGAAAAATGTTGGCGAGCGCGGCAATCCAAAATGGAAGCGTATTTCCTGGAAGGAAGCACTGGATGAGTGCGCTGATAAACTGAATGCATCAGTTAAAAAGTATTCGGCCAAGACAATCGCTATGTTTCCACATGGTGCCTCGGCTAAATACCCCATGCAATATTTTGAGCATACGGTTGGAACTCCAAATGTTTCTGAAGCATCATTCTTCCAATGTCGCGGTATTCGTGACTACGCGTGGTTGACTTCAATTGGAACTGGACCTGGCGAAAATGTTGATATGGCCAATGCCAAGGTTATTTTTGGTATGGGTTGTCACTTCGGTGAGAATGTTCATGTATCCCATGCCAAGCGTTATTTGAAAGGACTTGAGAACGGTGCAAAGCTCGTTATTGTTGATCCGCGCTTCTCTGCTTCCGCTGCTAAGGCTGATATCTGGGTAAAAATCAAGCCTGGTACTGACACCGCTTTCATGCTTGGCATGATGGCGTATATGGTCAAGAACGGTAAGTACAATAAGGCCTTCGTAGAAGCTCATGGTGTAGGATTTGATGAGTTCAAGGAAGCCATTAAAGATTGGACACCTGAAAAGGCTTCGAAGGAATGTGAAGTTCCTGTGGCTCAGATCAAGGAAGTTGCTGACCTGCTTGCTGCAAATGCTCCGAATGTCTCTGTTCATCCCGGTCGTTTCTCAAGCTGGCACGGTAATGACTTTCAACGTGGTCGTTCACTCGCCTGTATGGCTGGACTTCTCGGTGCCTTTGGCGTTCCCGGTGGTTTTGTTAAGGGGAAAGGTCCTGGCGGTTTTGGAAAGGTTGGTTGGCCTGCAGGGCATGAGCATCATGAAGCCTTACATCGTGAAATGGATGTTCATAAGCAATCTCCTGCCGGTACACCTACAGATCTCATCCGTGACTGTGCCATTGCCAGCAAGCCTTATCCTATCAAGTCTTGTGTTGTCTGGGGTCAAAACCCAATGCAAACCATTCCACAACAGCATCTTACTGTAAAGATGTTGAAGCAGATGGATTTTGTAATGTGTGTTGATGTAATGCCTACCGACATCACTCTCTATGCTGACATTTTACTGCCTGAAGCGTCTTATCTTGAACGTTATGATTATATCAAGAAGGGTACGCAATGGGATTTCAGCCAGCCACATCAGCAGTTTGTGTCTGCCCGTATGCCACTTGTTAAGGCTGATTTTGAGCGTAAGGATCAGGTTTACATTGTTAATGAGCTTGCCAAGCGTATGGGCCATGAAAAGGCTATTCCTGTACAGACCATCGAAGAGATGATGGATAAACAGTTACAACCTGCTGGTCTTTCCCTTGCAAAACTTGTTGCTGAAGATGGTATTCATCTGCAGCCAGGTAAGGACCCTTATGGAGTTAAAGAAGACTTTGAAGTACAATTCTTTAACGAAGAGCTTCAAGAGCAGGGCTACCCTGGTGCACCGACCTATATTGCGGTACCTGAGGTGCCTAAGGGTTATATGCGTCTCTTGTCTGGACGTAATCCTCTGCATACCTTTAACCGTACGCAAAACAATGTATGGTTGAATGCCGGTATGCCTGAGAATCCTGTTTGGGTTAATGAGAAGGTGGCGGCCAAACTTGGCATCAAGTCCGGCGATAAAGTGACCATGGTGAACAGTGAAGGCGTTAAGTCGAGCTCTACATCCCATGCACTGGTTACCCCAGGTATTCGTGAAGATTGCGTATTTATGGCCCATGGTTTCGGTACCAAGAACCCTGCTATGACTGTTGGCAAGGGCGCAGGTATGGATGATCAGGAACTTTGTTCCATCCGTTCTGTTGATCCTGAGACCGGTTGTAACGGAATGCGTAATAACTTCGTGAAACTGTCAAAGGTTTAAACCCTGTCTTTGAGACAGTCCAAATAAGGAGGATTAACCGTTATGCAATATGCAATGGTAATTGATTTAAATAAATGTGTTGGCTGTCATGCCTGCACAATCGCCTGTAAAGCGGAATGGAACGTTCCTGCTGATAAAGGTCGAAACTGGGTAAAGCGTTTAGGCCCAGCACAAACACCGGAAGGGCTCGCTTCAACCTATTATCCAGGCCTGTGTAATCACTGTGATGCCCCAGCCTGTGTTCCAGCCTGTCCTGCTGATCCGATTCAAAAGACCTTTAAGGATGCAAAAACCGGCAAGACTACAACTCTTGAAGTGGCTGCAACCTATAAAGATCCTTTTAACGGAACGGTTCAGGTTGACAAGGAACGTTGTCTTGGTTGTGGTGCGTGTGCCGAAGCCTGTCCTTATGGTGCTCGTTACGTAAACGAGAATCAGATCAACGAAGAGCTTGGTTCAGAGGGTACGATTGATAAGTGTACCTACTGCATGCCTCGTGTTGAAGCCGGTCTTGAGCCTGCATGTGTGCAGACCTGTCTTGCCGGTGCCCGGATCTTTGGTGATATTACGGATCCGAACTCTGAAGTGTCCAAGTATAAGAAGATGGGTGCTAAAAACCTGTCTTCTGCGGCTGTTGATATCGGTTCAAACGGTTATTACTACGCGAATAAGCGTGATGACAGCCTGCTGCGCTCAACTTCAACTCCAACAGCAATGGCGTCGGTGAATCATCGTCGGCAACTCCTTGCCAGAATGAAGCCTGTTATGAATAAGGCCAAGAATTTTGGTGTATTAGGTCTTGTTGGTGCTATTGCCCTGAAGGGCATGGGTGAAGATAAAGAGTAATTCTTTACCATCATTCTCTGTAGTATAAAAAAAGCGACTTCCGTTTACGGAAGTCGCTTTTTTTATTGATCAGCGCTGAGGATGGTTCTTTGTTTGTCTATGTCCTAGAGCACACTATTTTTAAAAACGTTCAGTTTAGTTCTTTCCATAAACCGTGCTGTTCTCTCTTTCTTCTTCGCGTTATCCCCGTAGAACTGCAGACAACGTTGTGCCAGAGCAATGACGTTATCATCGGATAGATTTTCAGCGATAACATCACCAATCCGTGGATTACCGCCGCCATTTCCACCAAAGACGAGAGTCCATCCCTTTTTCTTGCCGAATATACCCAGATCGCGAATATAGCTCTCGGTGCAGTTCATGGAACAGCCTGAGATGCCTATCTTGGTTTTTGCCGGTAATGTGATATCCATAAAGCGGCTTTGTATGGTTTCACCGAGTGCAATGGAATCCTGGCAGCCGTATTTACAGTTTTTAATCCCTGGGCAGGCTTGGACATAGTGGAGGCCGACTGGTTTTTTCGGACCATTTCCTTCGCCAAGTTCACGCCAGACCTGATCCACCACCTCCGGATCCATGCCGATAAAGGCAATGCGCTGAGCGGACGTGATCTTAAGCATGGGGATGGCGTATTTCCGTGTCACCTGGGCAATGGCTTCAAGCCGTTCAGGGGTGACAAGACCCATTTTAATTCCAGGGATGATGGTATAGTTCTTTCTTGACTGATCAGACATGGATGTCCTCGTTTGGTAAATGGTTAAATATTGATATCCTTACCCTTAAGATCATAACGAGGCCTTGATCCAGGTCAAAAAAAAAATATTTTATTTTATCTGACACCATTGTTTTATTGTAATTAATATTGTCGGTCGATTATAAATACGTTTGGTATTTCAATATATTAACTATATTTTCAATAGGTTCAAAACGTGAAATTTATCTTGTTTAAAACATGTGGGATGCTGAGCCTTATATGCTCCTGCCTTTTGTGTTCCTCCCCACTTTTGTTTGCTGGTATCATGGACGACTGTATTCTTGAGAAATTCAAGACCAGTGGCAATTCCATGACCATTGGAGAAATTAAACAGGCTTGTGATCCACGAATAGCAGCTCTTGCCGCCATAGACGACAGCCCTGTGGATGATCGCCTTGATATGGATGTTCAAAATACCCTTGAGCCCTTCACTCTCATGGCCCATAAACCAAATTTTTTCATGATGGCCTATGATTGGTCCCGGGAGGATATCTATAATTATGGTGGCGTTAGCGGTGTCGATATTGACCTTGATTATGTAGAATTGCAATTCCAGGTCAGCCTTAAAACACCACTTGCCGTGGACCTTTTTGACCGGGAAATAGATGTGTATGCCGCCTATACAAATCGTTCCTTCTGGCAGGC
>JBFFNY010000194.1:0-4120 GCA_041562955.1 Desulfurivibrionaceae bacterium
AGTTTTCTTTAGATTAACAGAGAAAATAGTGGATTTTTTTTATTGATTGCTGTTCCATGAATTGTAATATTACCTTTATTAAGGTGATATGGTTGTGTGCAGTAATTTTTTTAAAGTAGCTAAAAAGTTTTCAAAACGTATGAAATTCAAAATTGAGTTTATATGCTTATCACAAGGGAGATTCCGATGAAAGAACAGATTGTTAAAGCATTATGTGTGTCAGGAATGGTAGCGTCACTTGCATTATTTACCTCTGGTTGCGCCAAGGATAATGTCGCCAGTGATCCTGCTGCAGGTGCCGGTTCAACTGCTGACTCTTCGATTGCTGATAAGACTGCTGATATCGGTGAAGATGCCGGGACGGTAGAACCCATTGAATCTGATGGTGGTGTTTCCACTGCTGCTTTCAAATTTGTTGAAGGCCGCACCCATGAAGGCATGCTTCCAATCTATTTTGATTTTGACCGTTCTGATATCCGTGATGATCAAAAATCCCGTATTGAAGGGAACGCTGAATTTTTGAAAGCTAATCCGAACTATAAAATTACCATTGAAGGGAATACCGATGAGCGCGGCACCAATGAGTATAATATCGCTCTCGGTGAACGCCGTGCCCTGTCTGCCAAGAAATACATAATGAATCTTGGTGTTTCGGCTGACCTTATTTATACGATAAGTTATGGCGAGGAAAAACCATTGCTCTTCGGGCATGATGAGTATTCATGGTCACAAAATCGCCGTGATGACTTTGTAATTCAGTAAATTGCAGGTAATGTCATAACGAGAAGCCGAGGTGATCACCTCGGCTTTTTTTATGAGTACGTCCATGGTTTGATTAAGGGCCCGGTTTGGAGCCCTATGCTTTTCTAATGAATAGTTAAAAGGAGTTTCCGATGAAGATGAGTCGTTTTGTTGCCCTTGTTGCTGTTGGTTGTATGTTATGTGGAGGAACTTTGGTGAGTTCTGTGCAGGCTGAGTCTAAAGTTGCTTTTGTGTCCATTCAATCAGTGCTTTATGGCACTGAAGATGGAAAACTGGCGAAGAAAATTATTAAAGAAAAGCAAGAGGAACTCAAAAAGAAGTTTGATGATTCAAAACTTGATTTGGAAGTTTTAGGCAATGAGATTGAGAAAAAGCAATCCGTATGGTCCCCTGAGGTCCTGAGCGAAAAACAACGTGAAGCGGGCAGGATGAACCTTATGCTTAATAAGGAAGCTGAAGCCGCGAATCGCACTATTAATGAGTTGAACAAAAAACATTTACAACCCATTATCAACAAGCTTGATGGCGTGCTGAAGGCATACGGCAAGGATCATGGGTATACCATGATTATTGACTCCGATGTGGCCTCACGAAGCGGCATGATTGTGTTCGGTGACCCTGATCTCGATATTACAGAAGATTTAGTAAAGTTGCTGGAAGCTGCAAAATAGTTCTTGATCAAGATAGACGTAAAAAAGCCCGCCATGATTAACATGGCGGGCTTTTTTTTTTGCAGGTGAATTGTTTAGCTCTGCAAGTCCATTGCCGCTTGAATAATGGCTGGCGGGTCAATTTTTGCGAGCTGCCACAGGGTTGACTGCGGACCATGTTCCATAAAGGTGTCGGGGATACCGAGTACGGTACAGTCAACCTGCAGTTTCCGTCTGGCGAATAATTCCAGGATACCACTGCCGAAACCGCCTTTCTTGACATTATCCTCGATGGTCACAACCTTGCCTGTTTTCTGAGCCCACTCACAGATCAAGTCGCCATCCAAAGGCGTGATGAAGCGCGGATTGATGACCGCTGCGCTGATACCGATTTTTTTCAATCCTTCAGCCGCTTCCATGGCAGGGGCAACACGATTGCCGATGGGAAGCAGGAGGACATCTGAACCTTCCTGAAGCAGTTCCCCTTTGCCGATGGGGAGTTTCTCATATCCTGCGGACAGGGGGACACCCAGCCCATTGCCGCGGCTGTAGCGTACAGCACTGGGGCCTGGCAGGAATGTCGCAGTGTAGAGCATGTTTCGTAATTCCTCTTCATCTTTTGGAGCCATGAAGACCATATTGGGAATGAAACGAAAGAATGAGAGATCAAAAACTCCATGGTGGGTCGCCCCGTCATCACCGACCACACCACCGCGGTCGATGGCAAAGGTGACAGGAAGGTTGGGGAGACAGACGTCATGAATGATTTGGTCCAGGGCTCTTTGGAAGAATGTTGAATACACGGCGACAACGGGCAGTATTCCTTCGGTGGCGAGCCCTGCCGCAAAGGTGACACCGTGTTGCTCCGCAATGCCCACATCGAAAAAACGATCTGGAAATTTTTCACTGAACTCAACGAGACCTGTGCCGGCCGGCATGGCTGCGGTAATCGCGACGACACGCGGGTCTTTTTCGGCGAGGTCAACCATGGTTTCCCCAAAAATCTGGGTGTAGGAGGGGGGTGTTTTGGTTTGAGCTGGTTTTGGTTTCCCCGTTGCCTTGTCAAAGGGGCCAACCCCATGAAAGGCGCCCGGGTTCTTCTCAGCAGGGGGGTAACCTTTACCTTTCGTGGTGAGGACATGGATCAGGACCGGTCCGTCATGATGGTCCCGTACATTTTCCAGGGTCTCAAGTAATGCTGGAAGATCATGACCGGCAATGGGGCCGATGTATTCAAATTTAAGGGCCTCAAACAACATGCCCGGGGTAAAGAACCCTTTAAAACTCTCCTCACTCTTTTTTAAAACCTGGAGGATATTTTCCCCGACACCGTGGAATCCTTTAAGGAAGGACTCCATCTCTTTTTTGATGTGCACTATGGTTTTGCCGGAAAGCTTGCGGCTTAAAAAGGTGGAAAGGGCGCCGACATTCGGGGCAATGGACATCTCGTTGTCATTTAAGATAACAATGAGGTTTTTATCAAGATGTCCTGCCTGATTGAGGGCTTCAAAGGCCATCCCCCCTGTCATGGAGCCATCACCGATAACGGCAATGGTCCGGGCTGTATCGCCTTTCAGGTATTTGGCAAGACTGATGCCGAGGGCTACAGAGATCGAGGTGGATGAATGCCCGGTGTCAAAGGCGTCATAGGGCGATTCGTCCCGCTTGGGAAAACCACTGATTCCCTTGTACTGCCGCAGGGTGTGAAACTGATCACGGCGACCGGTGATCAGCTTATGGGTGTACACCTGATGCCCGACATCCCAAACGAGTTTATCTATCGGGGTATTGAAAACATAATGCAGGGCCAGCGTAAGTTCAACCACGCCGAGGCACGGGGCAAGATGGCCACCTGTTACGCTTACGGTGTTAATAATTGTTTCACGGATCTCTTCAGCAAGATAATCGAGCTGCTTGGGGTCAAGAAGGCGCAGGTCTTCAGGGGAGTCAATGCGTGATAATATTTGAGAGGTCATGGTCTTATCTAGTAAAATAGTGGAATGTTTTAAGGCGTTATGCCTTATTTATTCCTGGAGTAAATATACTGCGCAAGGTCGCGAAGGGGATCACATCGATCGTCAAACTGTGTCAGACAACGGACCGCGTCATCCACGGCCTGTTTGGCCTTTGTCCGTGTTCCTTCAATACCAAAAAAGGAGGGGTAGGTCGCTTTGGCAAGTTCGGCATCTGAGCCTGCTTTCTTGCCAAGTTGCTCGGTGGTCGCTGTTACATTGAGGAGATCATCCACGATCTGGAAGGCAAGACCGATATGCTCACCGTATTGCGTCAAGGCATCATATTCAGCAGGTGTTGCCTTGCCCAGGATCGCGCCCATCTGTACCGAACATCTTATCAATGCCCCGGTTTTGCAGGAGTGCAGGGTGCGCAGGGTGTCGAAATCGATGTCTTTGCCTTCAGAGTCAATATCAATGGCCTGCCCGCCCACCATGCCGAGAGAACCGGCGGACCTGGCTAAAACGTGAATGAGTTTCACCTGTGTTTCCGCAGTGATCTGTGGCGTCAGGCTGGGGGCGCTGAGGAGATCAAAGCCAAAGGTGAGTAACCCGTCACCGGCAAGTATGGCGCCGGCCTCGCCAAACTTCACATGGCTGGTGGGTTTGCCGCGGCGGAGGTCATCATTGTCCATGGCGGGTAAATCATCATGGATAAGGGAATAGGTATGGATACACTCAAGGCTCATGGCAACC
>JBFFNY010000195.1:0-4081 GCA_041562955.1 Desulfurivibrionaceae bacterium
GGGCGGCGGTCTGGCCATGAGCGGCGTGGTGTATCAGGGGATATTGCTGAACCCCCTGGCTGATCCCTACACCCTGGGTGTGTCTTCCGGGGCGGCCTTCGGCGCCTCCCTGGCCCTGCTCGCCAATCTCATGCTGCCCGGGTATGTCTCGGTGCCGCTCTTTGCCTTTGCCGGTGCCATCGCCACCCTCTTTGTGGTGCTGCATCTGTCCAGTTTTAACGGGCGGATTTCGGCCAACACCCTGATTCTCTCCGGGGTGATTGTCGGGGCGATTTTGTCGGCCGGCATCAGTTTTATAAAATATGTGGCGGATGAGCAGGTGGCGGTGATCATCTTCTGGCTCATGGGCAGTTTTGCCTCACGGAGCTGGCTGGATGTGGCCCTGGTGGCTGCGGCCCTGGTCCTCGGGCTTGGGGTCTCCCTCTATTATGGACGGGACCTCAACATCATGAGTCTGGGCGGACGTTCGGCCGATTCCCTCGGGGTGGAGACGGCCCGGACCCGTAAGGTCCTGCTGCTGACGGCCTCCCTGGTCACAGCGCTCTGTGTTGCGGTTTCCGGCATCATCGGTTTCATCGGTCTCATTGTCCCCCATCTCATGCGGTTTGTGGTGGGCCCGGATAATAGGAAGCTGATCCCTGTTTCGGTTTTGGCCGGGGCGTGTCTCCTGCTCATGGCCGATACCGTAACCCGTGCCGTTCTGCCTGCGGAGGTGCCCATCGGCGTCCTGACCGCGCTCATCGGCGGGCCGTTTTTCTGTGTTATCTTCAGACGCAAACAGCAGGGGAGACGGTAATGATGACCGAGGGGTATCACTTAAATAAGGTCAGCTATGGTTATGGCGCAACCCCTGTGTTGCAGGATCTGACTCTCAGTCTCAGTCCGGGTAAATTCTATGGTATTGTCGGCCCCAACGGTTGTGGCAAGACCACCCTCCTTGATCTGCTGGTCGGCAGTAAGGAACCCGATAGCGGGAGTGTAAGCTTCATGGGGCAGGAGCTGCAGCAATATACGAAAAGGCAGCTGGCCCGAGAGGTGGCGCTGGTTCCCCAGGAGTTCAATATCGGCTTTGATTATACGGTTGAAGAGGTCATACTCATGGGGCGTCATCCCTATATCCCCCGTTTCGGTTCCCCATCGCCACAGGACTGGCTCCTGGTGGAAGAGGCCATGGCAACCATCGGCATCAGTCATTTCGGCAAGCGTGCAATCACCGAACTCTCCGGCGGTGAAAAACAGCGGGTGGTGGTGGCCCGTGCCCTGGCTCAGGATACGCCGGTGCTCCTCTTTGATGAGGCGACGTCGAATCTGGATGTGCAGTATACGTTGGAGATTTTCAATGAGGTCCGCCAGCTGGTTCAGGAGCAGGGACGGACGGTTATCGCGGTGATGCATAATCTCAACTTTGCCGCGGCCTATTGTGATGAAATTTTGTTTATGCAGGCCGGCCGGATCCTTAAACAGGGTCCTGTTACCGAGGTGATGACGTCCGCAACCATACATGAGGTGTTCGGCGTGGAAAGTGAAGTGCGGTTTGATCCGTTCAGTCAGACGCAGCAGGTTGCGTACAGGTATTGGGCATGAGCATGATAGCGTTCGGTGTGAGGAGTGAGGCCTGTGTGTGCGTGTGCGCTGTCGTTTTATGGGTACTGATGTGCTGCGGGATGGGTGAGGCGTGGGCTGGCGAGGTTGCACCTCCCTACAGCCGCATCATCTC
The DNA here is from genome assembly GCA_041562955.1 of Desulfurivibrionaceae bacterium. Classification (GTDB taxonomy): domain Bacteria; phylum Desulfobacterota; class Desulfobulbia; order Desulfobulbales; family SURF-16; genus JAJRUT01. The sequence goes on from JBFFNY010000195.1 coordinate 1,718, forward strand.
CTTATACTCGGCCCATACCGAAAACCTGGTGCGTCTCGGTGCCGGGGAGCAGCTCATCGGCATCTCAACTGCGGATGATTATCCGGCTGAGATCCTGGAAAAACCCCGTTTTTCCTACCGTGAAGATGCTGAAAAATTCATCGCGGCCCGGCCGGATCTGGTCCTGGTGCGGCCGATGATTGAACGGTCCTATCCCCAGCTCCTGGATAAGTTGCGTCAGGCCGGCATTACGGTGGTCTCGCTGCAGCCCACCTCGGTTGCCGGGATTCTTGAGTATTGGCGGGAACTGGCACGGCTGACGGACCGTGTCCCGAACGGTGAAGTCATGATTGACTCTTTTCAGCAGGGTTTGAGCCGGATGGCCGAAACCCTGGAGCGGATCCCCCAGGACGAGCGGCCTCGGGTCTATTTTGAAGCCATCCACAAAAAAATGAAAACCTTTGCCCCGGAGTCCATTGCTATTTTCGTTCTGGAGCAGGCAGGGGGCGTGAATATTGCGGCTGATGCCAGCCAGATGCGCAAAACCAATATCGCGGCCTACGGCAAGGAGAAAATTCTCTCCAAGGCGGGTGAGATTGATGTCTTTGTCGCCCAGCAGGGCCGCATGAATCCGGTGACCAAGGAAATAATCGTCCAGGAACCGGGGTTCATGGCCATCAAGGGGGTGCGTGAGGACAAGGTGTTCATCATTGAAGAGGCCCTCGTTTCCAGACCAACCCTGCGCATCCTCCACGGGGTGCACCTGATGCATGAGCTGTTGTATGGTGAGAACAAATGACCAAGGCAATCATCATCGCCGGAACCCAATCCGGTTCCGGTAAAACAACGGTCACCCTGGGGATCATGGCGGCTCTTGCGCGTATGGGGCGGAAGGTTCAGCCCTTTAAATGCGGGCCGGACTTTATTGATCCCAGTCTTCATATGCTGGTGACGGGTGTGGTGTCGCGGAATCTCGACCGGTGGATGGCCGGGGATGCCTTTACCCGCCAGACCTTTGGTCGCCATAATGGTAACGCCGATATCAGCGTCATTGAAGGGGTGATGGGCATGTATGATGGGGGCGAGTCCTCCAGTGGCGCCCTGGCCGAGGCCCTTGAGGTGCCAGTGGTGCTGGTGCTTGATGTCCGCTCGCAGGCGGAGAGTGCCGCGGCCGTGCTCAAGGGGTTTGAGTTGTTGAATCCCGGGGTGTCGCTAGCCGGGGTGATTCTCAACAGGGTTGGTAGCCCTCGCCATCTCCAGCTGGTGACGGATGCCATCAAGGAACATTGTCAGGCGGAGATCCTCGGATACCTGCCCCGCAATGTCGCCTTTGCCATGCCCGAACGGCATCTCGGTCTGCACATGGGGTCAGAAGACCCGATCAGCGCTGAGGCGATCGCAGAGCTTGCCGAGACCATCCGGGAGCATGTTGATCTTGAGCGGTTGCTTGATATTGCTGAGGTTGGCGAGGTTGGTGTGGCGCCAAGACCTGAGGCGCAGTCGACTGGGGTACGGATTGCGGTTGCCCGTGACCGGGCCTTTTGTTTTTATTATGAGGATAATCTTGATCTGCTCGAGCATGCCGGTGCGGAGCTGGTGTTCTTTTCGCCTCTGGATGATACCTCGCTCCCTCCTGATATTCAGGGGATCTACCTGGGTGGTGGGTATCCGGAGCTGCATGCGGCGGCGTTAAGCGGGAATAAAGCTATGATCGCGGCAATCAAGACCTGGGTTGAACAGGACGGCATGGTGTATGCCGAGTGCGGCGGCTTTATGTATCTGACCGAAGGGATTGTCGACCACGACGAACTGTTTTATCCCATGGCAGGGGTGTTTCCTGTGCAGGCCCGGATGCAGAATCGTCGGGCCAGTCTGGGGTATCGTGAGATTACCCTTAAGGAAGACGGGTTGTTCGGCCCGGCAGGCACGATGATGCGGGGGCATGAGTTTCATTATTCAACCGTCACCGAGGCCGCCCCTGGCGCGGAAATCCCTCGGAAGCTCTATGGGGTGAATAATGGTACAGAAGAAGGGTATTGCTATAAGAACGTTTTAGGGGGATATATGCATTTGCATTTTGGTTTTAATCCTGAAGCGGTTACTTCCTTTGTGGAACAGATGAGAAAATAAGGAGAAAGGTCAGGTGTGACCCGAAAAAATAATGATAACGATACAGAAAATAGGTCCAACCGAGATTGAAGCCGAGTCCTTTCGCATTATTGAAGAGGAGCTTGGGCCCCATGATTTTGATCCTGCAACGTTTAAGGTCGTGCAGCGGGTGATCCATGCCACGGGTGATTTTGCATTTGCTGAGACGATGCGTTTTCACCCTGAGGGAATTCGCACAGCCATTGCGGCGATTCAGGCGGGGAAGGATATTCTCAC
>JBFFNY010000196.1:0-4060 GCA_041562955.1 Desulfurivibrionaceae bacterium
CCGCTTTTCGACGGCGGTAGCCGCAGGGCCAATGTTGAGTATAAACAGGCACGGTTTCGTGAGCAGCTGGCCCGGTATCATCAGACCGTACTCCGGGCCTTTGGCGATGTCGAGAACAGCCTTGCCCGTGAGCAGGGGATTGATGCCCAGTATACACAGCTGCAGGAGTATCAAGACGTAACCCAGGCGACCGTACGACTGTCCCTGCAGCGCTATCAGCAGGGGCTTGATACCTTTCTGCCGGTGTTGACAGCCCAGACCAGCCATGCCAGGGCGTTGATGTCCGTCCTTACGGCAAAGCGCAAGAAGATGTCAAGTCGTATCCAGCTGGCCCGGGCCTTGGGCGGGAGCTGGATGGTGGATGAAATGGATGCACACCGGATTGGAGAGATAAAAGAGTGATGACCACAATGCAGAAGATAAATCGATTAATTCTATTCCTCGTTATCATAGGTGCCGCTGTCTTTATTACCATGCGGCTGGTTCAACACAAGAAAACGCCGCAGCGGCTCATTCATGCAAGCAGCGGTGCGGTGGTGGATGTGGTGACCGCTCAATCCACCCGTTTGCATCTGCAGGTCACCGGCACTGGTCTGGTGAAGCCGCTGTTGGAGGTTGATGTGGCCCCGCAGGTCTCCGGCGCGGTGGTGTTCACTGCACCCAACCTTGTCCAGTCCGGTTTTTTTAAGAAGGGTGAGGTGCTGTTTAAAATTGAAGACACCGATTCCATCCTCGCCCTCGAACAGGCCAAGGCCGAGCTTGCCCGGGCTGAGCTTGAATTCGCCCAGATTGAAGGTCAGGCCGAAATAGCCCGTAAGGAATGGCAGCTCCTGGCGGAACCGGACACCAGGCCCCATCCCCTGGTCATGTATGAGCCGCAACTGGTCAGTGCCAGGGGCATGGTGTCGTCTGCCAGGGCCAAGGTGAAGCTGGCCGGGCTTGATGTGGAGCGTACCATTATTACTGCCCCGTTTAATTGCTTTATTCGCAGCAAAAACGTTGATATGGGCCAGTATGTTCGTGAGGGAAATGTGGTGCTGAATCTGGTCGGTACGGATCAGGCGGAGATCATGGTGCCCTTATCCCTGGCTGATCTCGGTGTGGTGTCCGTTGCCGGTTCTGCAGGAACACACGGTTCTCCCGTGACGGTCCGTTTGGATATCGGCGGTGTGACCCATCGCTGGCAGGGGTATGTGGACCGGTTTGGCGGTGAGATTGATGCGAAAAGCCGCATGCGTGATGTGATTGTGGTGGTGGATGACCCGTATGTGCTGCAGGAGAACAGTATGCAGACCACTCCCCTGGTTGTCGGCAGTTTTGTCCATGTCGATATTGACGGCCGTGGGTATGATCATGTCTTTGAAATCTCGCGGATGGGGTTGCGGGATAAGGACGCGGTGTGGATTGCCCGACCTGATTCCACCCTTGAGATCCGTGCGGTGCAGGTCCTGCGCAAAAATCAGACCAGCGTCATTATCGGTGAGGGGCTGGAGGACGGCGACCGGGTCATCCTCACCCCCCTGCGCGGAACAGCGCCAGGGATGAAATTGCGGGTGGTGGAGGGGAACGAGTCATGAAGGGTGCAATCCGCTGGATGGCGGAGAATCATGTGGCCGCCAATCTCCTCATGCTGTTTTTTATTGTCGGCGGCCTGGTGGTCAGTCTGCAGATCAAGCAGGAGGTGTTCCCTGATATTGCCATGGATTACATTGAAATTCAGGTGGCCTATCCGGGTGCCGGTCCTGAAGAGGTTGAAGAGGGCATCATCCTTAAGATTGAGGAGAATCTCACCGGTATAGAAGGGATTAAAGAGGTGCGTTCCACCGCCTCTGAAGGGGGCGCCAGCGTCATGGTGGAGTTGTATCCGGGTGAAGATCAGGATGTGATTCTCCAGGAGATCAAGAGTGAGGTTGACCGGGTCGTCACCTTCCCCGGTGAGGCGGAGAAACCCGTGGTGAGCAAGATTATCCGCAGAAGAGAGGTGCTGACCCTTGCGGTGTATGGTGATGTGTCCGAGAGGTCGCTCCGGGAAATCGGCGATGATGTCCGGGATGAACTCCTCACCCTGCCGAACATCACCCAGGCGGAACTCGGGGGGATTCGTCCCTATGAGATTGGTATTGAAATTGATGAAGAGAGTCTCCAGCGCTATAATTTGACGCTGGCGCAGGTTGCCCTCCGTATCCGCCAGGCATCCCTTGATCTGCCCGGCGGAACCATCAAGACCCGGAGTGGCGAGATTCTGGTCCGCACCAAGGAGCGCAAGTACAGCGGGGCCGAATATGGCCGGATCACCGTTCTGACCGAGGGCGATGGCCGAGAGGTGACGGTGGCGGATCTGGGTGTCGTGCACGACTCGTTCGAAGAGACCAATGAGACGTCCTATTTTGACGGCAAGCCGGCCGTGATGATTGAGATTTATCGTATCGGCAATCAGACCCCGAAGGATATCTCCAACACGGTTTATCAGTATGTGGCGGAAAAATCAGGCAACCTGCCGGGCACGGTGAGGCTTGCGGTCTGGAAGGATCGGTCGGAGGCGTTGCAGTCGCGCATGAGTCTGCTCACTGTCAATGGCGTGCTGGGGCTCTGCCTGGTTCTGGTGGTGCTTGGCCTGTTCCTTGAGTTCAGGCTCGCCATGTGGGTGATGATGGGCATTCCCATCTCGTTCTTCGGCGCCTTTCTCTTCATGCCGCTGACTGGTGTGTCGTTGAATATGATCTCCCTCTTTGCCTTCATCATGGCCCTTGGCGTGGTGGTTGATGATGCCATTGTGGTGGGGGAGAATATTCACAGCCATCGCAGGATGGGCAAGAGCCCTCTGGATGCCGCGGTGGACGGGGCCTATGAGGTGGCGGTGCCCGTGGTGTTTGCCATTCTCACCTCGATAACCGCCTTCATTCCACTCCTCTATGTCACAGGCCATATCGGCAAGTTTGTGGATACCATTCCGCGGGTGGTGATCCTCATTCTGATTGTTTCCCTGGTGGAATGCCTCTTTGTCCTGCCGGCCCATCTCGGTCACCAGAAGAATCGCCGGCCCCCCACCTTTATTGTCTTCAGAAAGCTTGATGCGGGGCGGCAGCTGTTCGGTCACGTTCTGTCCAAGTGGATTAACGGGCCGTATCGCTGGTTCCTCGGTAAATGTCTGCAGGAGCGGTATGTTACCATCAGTATTGCCATTGCCCTGCTCATCATCACGGTGGGTATGGTGAAGGGACGGGTTGTGAAATTTGATTTCATGCCCAAGGTGGAGAGTGACACTATCAAGGTGAAACTGGAGATGCCGCCGGGCACACCAATATCTAAGACCCGTGCGGTTCAGGAGATGATTGAAGAGAAGGGACGGGCGACCATTGCCCATTTTGACTCGAACTTGCCTCAGGAAACCAGTGTACTGCGCCATTATTATTCCACGGTGGGCAGTGGCGGTTCCCATCTGGCGAAGATGTCCCTGTTCCTCATTCCCAGTGAAGAGCGTGAAACTGGTTCCAGTGAGGTCGCAGAGTTCTGGCGTAGCGAGGTGGGTGAGGTGCCGGGGGTGGAGTCCCTGTCCTTTGAAAACAGTATGGTGCACATGGGGGCGAATATCGACATCCGTCTCAGTCACGAAGATTATGACGTGCTTGAACTGGCCGCGGCCCGGGTGCGTCTGGCCCTTGGTGAGTATCCCGGGGTGGGGGACATCACCAGCAGTCTCTCCCGTGGCAAACGGGAACTGAAAATCACCTTGAAACCCCAGGGGCGGACCCTGGGGATTACAGAAGAGGAGCTCGGTCGTCAGCTGCGTTCCGCCTTCTATGGTGCCGAGGCGCTCCGTCTGCAGCGTGGCCGGGATGAGGTGAAGGTGATGGTGCGCTATCCTGAGGAGGATCGGCAATTCCTGTGGAACCTGGAGAATATGCGGATCCGGACCCCGTCCGGAGGTGAGATCCCGCTCATGCAGGCCGCTTCGGTGGTCGAGTCGAAGGGGTTCAGCCAGATCAACCGTGCGGATCGGAAGCGGGTGACAAATCTCACCGGATCGGTGAATAAAAAGGTGGCCAATAGTGGGGCCATC
>JBFFNY010000197.1:0-4045 GCA_041562955.1 Desulfurivibrionaceae bacterium
AAGGATGCTGGGCCTTTTGCAGAATCTCAAGTTTACATTTTCAAATGCAGGAGGACATGAACCAGGGGGTGGTTATGCGGGGAAACGGCGGTGAGCCGCATTCCAAAGGGACAACAGGCGACAGGTCCGGCCCAGCATGGACGACAAGAGGTCTTTGAAAATTAAACCTGAAAAGACCTGCCAATAACTTTTTTGAGTTGTTCCGTACATTTTTTAAACCGTTAAAAAATGTGGTGGTTTCCTTGACAGTATAAGGAGTAACTCACACGTATGAACATACAATGAATTATTCTACTCATACAAAATATAGCGTGTCAATAAATTATTCATACATTTTGTGGTGAAATGTCGTTTGATATCGTTGCTGTGTTGGGCCGTATGTCCGATCCTCCCGAAGAAGGGAAGAGTCGTCTTTGGTGTTGTTTAAGGAGTTTCCAATGCATATCGAGGCCCCCCCCCTCCTTGTCCAAAGTGGGGCGAGATCATCCATTGAAAAAGATGTCGAAGCGTGAACCTTGGAACTCTTTTCCCCCAATGAGCAGGACTCCTGGTTGTTAAAGCATCAATCCCGATATCATTCTTCTCTGCTGTTTGCTTGACTTAAATATATTCTCTTATAGACTTAATACTAGTTGCCACACACGAGTTTCACGTATGTATAGCTTGAATTAAATTTGGGCAGGGCCCAGAAAAAAGGAGAGTATGATGAAGAAATTGCTTGTATCAATGGCGTTGGTTTTGGCGACTTCGGGTGTTGTTTTTGCCGAAGAAAAGACGGCAGTACCCGTCGAGGATAGTGGTGCCGGTACTATTGCCCTCGGCGTGCATATCAGTACCCTTGGTGTTGGTCCCGAAATTTCCCTTGGATTGTCGGACTATTTTTCCACAAGAGTTGCCGTAAACTGGGGCAAATACGACGTTGAAGGGGAGACTGATGATGTGGAATATGACTGCGAACTTGAACTCATCTCCGGACTTGCAACGGTTGAATGGTTTCCATGGGCCGGAGGGTTTCACGTCGACGCCGGACTGCTGGTAAACGGCAACAATTTTTCTGGAACAGGCGAGCCTTCCGCGGGTGGAACGTTTACGTTTGATGGCGTAACCTATGACGCCGTTGATGTTGGCACGGTTAAGGCTGAGATCGATTTTGAGTCTCTGGCCCCGTACCTTGGGGTGGGCTGGGGCAATCCACTGGACAGCGAGGGCAATATCACTTTCTTTGTCAATCTTGGAGTCGTTTTTCAGGGGGAACCTGATGTTTCAATTAAGACCTCAGGTACTCTTGCCAGCGATCCTGTATTTCTTGCCCGGGTTGAAGCCGAAAGAAAAGATCTGGAAGACGACTTGGACAACTTTGCGCTGTACCCCGTAATCGCCTTGGGGGTGACCTATAAATTCTAGTGTACGGTCGAAGCGGTCGGGCAGGGACGCGGTGTTGTTGCAGTTACTCCACCCTGTCCTTGCTTGATTACGAACTCTGACTTTCGTCCAGCAGTCGCCTGATAACAAAAGCCAGATCTGTTACAGAAATGGGCTTCATTAAAAATCTTCTGATGCCTAATTGCTTGGCCTCTTCTCGGGAAATGACATTGCTGTATCCTGTACACAGGATGATGGGGATGTCCGGTCTGGTTCTGAGCATTTCTTGGGACATGTCAGCACCTGTCATTCCAGGCATCGTTTGATCTGTAATCACTAAATCAAATCTGTCCGGCTGGGCTTGGAATAGCTCAAGGGCTTCAATGCTGCTTTTGGCTGTGGATACACTATAGCCCAGGCTCTCCAATGCCTCCTGCTGAAATTCAACAAGATCTATCTCGTCATCAATGGCTAAAATTCGTTCATTGCCTGTGGGTAAAATGACGTTCTGAGTATCGTTGATTACAGGATTATGCCGCGCGCTGGCGGGCAGATGAATGTGGAACGATGTCCCCTTGCCGATTTGGCTCTCGACCTGAATAAAACCTTTGTATCCCCGGACAATCCCATGAATAACCGCCAGCCCTAAGCCGGTGCCGCTGCCGACTTCCTTGGTTGTGAAGTAGGGTTCAAAAATACGGGGCAAAACGGTGTTGTCGATGCCGTGCCCGGTGTCGCCGATAGTCAGGACAATATAGGGTCCCGGTTGTACATTTTCCAGAACAGCCTCGTCCTCTTCGATTCTTTGCGCCCTTAAACGTACTGTTAACGTCCCTTTCTCGTCTTCCATGGCCTGTCTGGCATTGGTGCAGAGATTGACAACAATCTGATGTATTTGAGTTGGGTCGGCATAGATGACGCCGCAGGATTCATCTATGTCCAGGTTGATCTCAATCGTGGTCGGCAGGGTGGAACGCACCATTTTCAGGCATTCCTGTACAATCAGGTGCGGTTCGATATGTTTAAGGCATTGTTCAGCCTTCCGGCTGAAGAGAAGAATCTGTTTTATAAGGTCTGCGCCCCTTTCCGCAGCGGTTATGACATGATCAAGATATTCTTCAGACAGGTTGCCTTTATGCAGTTTCAGTTTCGCAACCTGAGAATAACCCAATATTATAGTGAGAATGTTATTGAAATCATGGGCAATCCCGCCTGCCATGGTTCCGACAGCCTCCATTTTCTGGGATTGAAAAAGTTTTTCCTCAAGTTCTTTCTTCTCTGTGACATTTCTAAAAATACAGCGGACCAATACGGGCTCCCCATTTTCCTGTTTACAGTTCGCAGCCCCTTCGAGGTTGATCTTATTGCCATTCTTCGCGATAAAAGTAGTTTTGATGTCAGAGACGTCGCCTTCTTTTAAGACCCGACCGAAAAGCGTTTCACATTCACTCTCAGAATCGGCTTCAATAAGGTCAAAAATTTTCAGTTCTGTGACTTCGGCATGGCTGTAACCAAGAGTTTCCCGCCATGAGCGATTGACAAAAAGGATCTTGCCGTCAGGGCGGAGGACGTGGATCAGATCATAAGCGTTTTCAAATAAATCTTTGTACTGATCCTCACTGTCCTGTTGCGCCAGTTCAGCTTGGTCTTTCTCGGCTATCTTAACCAGCAAGGCCTTATTTTTTTCCACGATTTTTTGTTCAAGATTGCCGAGGTATCTGCCAAATATAAAAAACAAGCCGATGGCCATGGCGACAATGACTGTCGATTGCATGATCGTCAATTTTCTCAATAAGGCATGGTGTTTTGAAAAATCAACCAATACGGCAATCCTGCCAAGATTCGTTCCTGCTGAATCTGTCAACGGCATGATCCCTCCTTTGTAGGGGGTATCGTGTACGTTTATGTCAAAAAGAGTATCTTGCGGGTTGTGGAGTAGCATTTCATTGAGCGATGTCGGCAATTTTTCCATCGTTTGGCCAAAGATAACCATTGTGTCAAACTGGTCCCAGGATGCGGTTACCTCCAGCATCTCACGACCTTCTTGCCATTTGTCCTTATCTAAAAAGTTCTTATTGATAAAAACAAATAATTCTCCCTGTAAAATCTTCTGTAACTGAGGAACTAAGAAGTGAATATCTTTTCCGAACTCAACATACCCGCTCAATTGTCCGTTTATGTACCAAGGGTGGACAACACGCAGGGTTAAGGTTCCGTACGAGCCGATCTCAAGACCATGTGCTGGTTTTCCATTGGCAACGGCTTCGGCTAATGAGAGACGACCAATCATATCGCCGAATCTGGGGGCATTATGAACACGTAAAAAATTGACCCGGTCCAGCTGGTGGAAATAAAAATGAGTGACATCGTGGCGTGTCTTGAGCTTCTGGAATATCGGTAAGGCGTTGAGCAGGAGTTCGTCCCTGTTCTGGGCGACCCACGCCCTCTGCAGGTTTTTATCTGCTTCAATAAGTTCAATGAAACAACTCATGAACTTGGCATCTTCGGAGATATAATTTCCAAGCAGGGTGTCAAGGCTGTCAATGTGGGCCTGGACCTCTTCCTCAAAATGTGTTCGTAACGACCACTGCGTGCCAATCATGACAATGAGTGCCAGACTGATCAAGGCGATGGACAGGGGGACGAGGATTGGGGTTTTAATTTTTTCGATATCTTGTTTCAT
>JBFFNY010000198.1:0-4039 GCA_041562955.1 Desulfurivibrionaceae bacterium
ATGGGGCATTTTTCAGGTGGGGTGTCACCGGTATGAACATAGCCGCATAGAATACATGTAAATTTTTTCATAATGATCTCCAGAAGTTATTAAAAAGGAATTAAATTATAATTTGATAATGATTACTAGTATAGATGGGTTATTGAGTCAAGAATTTTTCCCATTAAAAGGACGGAAACGGCCAAGGTCCTGCTCAAAGTTGAACCGCAAATCGAGTGAGTGAGACTTAGATTAATGTCCATGAAAGGGGGGAATCAAGGGATTCCATGGGGCCAACCTGCGTTGAAAAACCAGAAAAGTCAGGAAGTCCTCTGTGACTCTGAAAAATAAGGCTGCACCGTTCAGGGGCTAGGGGTTATTTTTTCTGCGGTCTATGAAAAAACAGGATCCCATGGTTTGTTTCGCCTGCTGCTTGACCTCGGTGCAGGCATCATTGACATCGAGAAAATGGTGGTACTGAGACCGGCGTAAATACACCCCGCCGAGGCTGATGCTCATTAGAGGAATGGAGCCGACCTCTCCTGTTCTGTTTTTGGTTTTGATACATTGTTGCGCTGCATCTTCGGGCAGGTAAAAGGAAGGAATGGTATGGTCAAACTGATTGATAATAAAGTTTAATGTGTTTGCAACAGCTTTCTGGGGAATAAGAAGAACAAAAGCGTCTCCGCCCATATGTCCGAGGAACCCGTCTTCAACACCATTAACCGTTAAGGCCTCTGCCAGTAACGAGGCCGTATAGTGAATGATGTCATCGCCAAAGTCAAAACCATATTTGTCATTGTAGGGTTTGAAATAGTCAAGATCAGCGTATACGACGACTTGATTCGTTTCACAGGTTATGGCCCTTTCAATATTCTGCCGGATGCTGTTGCTGCCGGGAAGACCGGAGATTGGATTTGCATCAAGGGCGAGGCTGTGCAGCCGTAGCAGTTCCTGCGTGGCCGCACGCAGCTTGATTTGGTGTTTGACCCGTGCCTTGACCGTGGTGGGGTTAAAGGGTTTGGCGATATAGTCCGCAGCCCCGACATCAAAGGCCTTGGCGTCACCGAGCGCTTCCGCAACCGCCGTGATAAATATGACAGGAATATCTCGGGTCTTCGGGTCTTGTTGTAACTGTCTGCACGTCTCGTATCCGTCAATTCCGAGCATCATAATATCAAGAAGGATCAGGTCGGGCAGCACCCCGGAGTGAACCTTTTCAAGGGCTGTTTCTCCGCTGGTGGCAGGTATGGTGGCATAATCATCCTTGAGGATCTCCATGAGCATCCGGATATTCTCAGGGACGTCATCAACGATCAGTATGGTCGCTTTGCTCGGGGCGGGTATCATTGGTTCAAGGTGTCGCTGATGGTGTTGAGGCAGAGGATTGCGAGGTGGTCTTCGAAATTATCCAGATGCTCCAGAACTTTGTTCACCTCGGTGACAATTGGGGAACTCTGGAGTAATTGTTGTAACTCGGGGATCCGATCTATTGCTAAGGCATAATCTTTGTTGATGAGAGCTATAATCTCCTTCACCAGGATAAGAATTTCATCATGGAGTTCGGGTGATAGAGGGAGGGCTGATTTATCATGTCCAAGGTCTGGCGGTGCGGATGGGCTGATTCCCTGGATACTTTCCATGATTATCTTCATATTAATGGCAAATTCCTGAAAAAACAGGTCCGCTTTGCCAATCTCGTTATTTTTTAAGGCAAGGTCAAGGCTGGATGCGGCATTGTGGAGGGCATGGGCCCCAAAATTTCCTGAAGCGCCTTTCATCATGTGGGCCAGTTTCTGGGCCTTTGCAAAATCTTTCTCACCCATGGCGGTGGATATTTCCAGGGGCAGATCATGGTAATTCGCATGAAATTTAAACAGGAGCTTGAGGAAGAGTTGTTTGTTCCCGGCAAACCGGGTTAATCCATCTTCAAGGTCAAACCCCTGTAATGAAGCTGGAAAGGCTGTCTCCGGGGGCGCAGGTGATGGTGATTCCATTTCTGCCTCCTCCTGCGGTCTGGGCTTAATCCACTTGACAAGGGTTGCATAGAGCAGTTTTGGGGTGATTGGTTTGGCAATATGGTCACACATGCCGGCGTGGAAACATTTCTGGCGTTCCGTGTCCATTGCATGGGCGGTCATGGCGATAACGGGTATTGCCGCAAGTGGGTTTGGCAGTTTTTTAATTTCCTTGGCCGCGGTGTACCCATCCATTACAGGCATTTGGATATCCATAAGAACAGCGTCAAAGGGAGACTGCTGTTTGCGGATGAGGGTCATGGCTTCTTTGCCGTTATTGGCGATTGTGACTTTGAGCCCTTCTCTGGCGAGAAGTTCTGAGGCGACCTGTTGGTTGATCTCATTATCTTCGACCAGCAGGATCTGTGCGCCGCGTATTTTTGATAATCCTGTCACCTGCAGGCTTAAGTTTCGGGTCAGAGAAGAGGTGAACCCTTTCTTTTTATGGCCCATAATATTCAGAATAGAATCAAGCAACATGGACTCGTCAACGGGTTTAACCAGAAAATCTTCAATCCCGATTGCTTGAGCCTTAATCCGGATATCATCGTTACTGAAAGCGGTCACCATGAGGATGGGAGGGACGGAATCAAGATTCAGCCTGGTTTTAATAATTTCGGCGGCGGCTAACCCGTCCATGTTCTCCATCTTCCAGTCCATGATGATGAGCTCGTGGGGCTGTTTGGCGTGTTGAGCAGCCTTGATCTCCTCAATAGCTTCCTGGCCTGATGCGGCCTGATCGACGATAAAGGAGTAATTCGCCAAGGTATCGCTCATGATTTCACGGGCCATCTGGTTATCATCAACGACCAGCACCTTGAGGTTCATATAATCATCAGGGCATTGAACATGTTGAGTTGAGGAGTCTGGCTGTAATCCGAAAGAGGCTGTGAAACTGAAAACCGTGCCTTGGCCCAGGACGCTGGAGACGGTGATCGTCCCCCCCATCATCTCCACGAGATGTTTACATATGGATAGACCCAGTCCTGTTCCGCCAAATTTTCGGGTGGTGGAGCTGTCCGCCTGGGTAAAGGACTGGAATAAGGTTTCGGCATGTTCTTCGTTTAAGCCGATTCCTGTGTCTTCCACTGAAAACCGGATCGTGATGGACTCGGTATTGTGGGTGGAAAGAATCTCGGTTTTGATGAGAACATGGCCTGAATGGGTGAATTTTATCGCATTGGTGGTGAGGTTTAACAGGACTTGGAACAGACGCATGGAATCGCCCACCAGGCCGGTTGGGGTGTCACTGTCGACCTGAAAGATGAGTTCAATGTCCTTTTCTTCAGCCCGTATGGTGGCGATGTTGCGCAAACTGCAAAGGACTTCGTTGAAATCAAAATTAAGGTGCTCAAGCTTTAATTTCCCCGCCTCAATTTTAGAAAAATCAAGGATGTCGTTAATAATATCCAGAAGAATATTTGAAGATGAGTGAACTTTGGATAAATAGTCGTGCTGTTTGAAGGTGAGTTTCGTTTTGAGCGCCAGTCCGGTAAGGCCGATAATTGAATTGAGCGGCGTACGGATTTCATGGCTCATGTTGGCCAGAAAATCGCTCTTGGCAATATTTGCGGATTCGGCCTCTTGTCTGGCTGTATCGAGCTTGGCATAATTTTTCCGCAATTGTTTCATCATGAAATTGATGAGTCCGGCCAGGAGTATTGTGACCAGCAGTGGGAAAAAATTGGCATAAATCTGATTACGGCGTTGTTGAATAAATAGCGTCTGCTCGAGTAAGATCGCCAGTTCGCCCATGGACTCATTCTTATGGTTTGTCATGGGTTTCATCCTGTACGTATAGGATTTGCCGTCAAAGGTAATCTTGTCAGTTGTGGGGTAGGAAATGGCTTCTCCGTGGTCAAATTTAGAGAGAATGGGGTGTTTGTTGGTGTTGAAAATGATGAATGGTGCCTTGATTGTGGTGGAAAGCTGTTTGGCAAGGGCCGTGTTTTGGTCAATGAATTTAACTAAGACCACATAGCCGTAAATATCGCCAAGGTCGTGAAGGATGGGAACCACAAGGGCCATACATGTTTTAAATG